>NZ_CP091881.1:6600000-6767500 GCF_022163125.1 Paenibacillus sp. HWE-109
GGTCACGGAATCATCTCCATCGGTTCTATTTTATGATTTGTATCTTTTTGTCTTCAGCTGTAGTTAAGATAATTGCATCCTCATAGGCAAATACATCCGAAATCTGATCAGCGACGGCCGTATACAGTTGGCCTGTGCGGTCCCATATTTTGAGACCATAGGCTTCATCTGCTGCAAGCTTGGCAATTATTTTACCATTCACGAGCTGCACGCTTTCCACAGGATCCGCCACAAAAAGTTCATCGTCACCCGAGGGTTCCGCTCTGTATACATGCAGCTGCCCACTTGCATTAGCAGCGGTATAGTACACTGTTCCGTCTATTTCATCAAACCAATCAGCCACTTGATTGTCCGATAATTTCTGTTCATTCTTACCGTCCACATGGGCTGCATACAGGGAGTGATCGACATCTTTGATATAAAAGAGCCTGTTATTTATGATCTTAAACTGACGGACTGCTTCTGAAACGATCTTGACCGATTCATTGGTTGGGAGATGGATGCGATGGATTTGATTGACATCTTGGCTGTCCGCCGGGAACGAAGAGCCCATTACGTATACATCATCTCCGATGACGGTTGTGGAGCGATCTCCCTTATAACTTGCGCCCGAATCATTCGCTGTGATATGCCAGCCGTAAATATGGCGGTCGTCCCCTACTTGTTGGCCATCCTGATACTTCGCGCCTGGGAGCAGCACTCTCAAGTTGCCTCCTCCCGGCGGGACGCCTTGTTGAATATACAACGTGCCGTTAGGTAATTTTTTAAAATCAAGATAGCCCTTTTGCTCCAATGTTGCTTTGCCATCCTCATGTATTAGGCAATAGGCATCAGAGCCCATAGTCGCTCCACCTCTATGATAAGAGAACCAGAGTTCCTGATCTCGAATCTGGAATGTCAAAGACTCATTCTTCCCGTAAGAGGTATCCCGTTCATAAGCATAAACCAGCTCTTCCTTCGATGGATCTTCCACAGGCACCCGGTAGACCCGGTTCGTCTCTCCCTCTGTTTTCACGAAATAATAATAGCCTTTAAACACAGCCACATCATTCTCCCCCGCAGAAGCCGGCAGATTCACCGTTTGCAACTGTAGGTTTTTCGAGGTAATGGAGAGCCCTTTCGCATCATTCCACGCATAATCCCAACCAAATTCATCATGCGCAAAGTGCCAAGTTAACGGGAAATAGATAATATCCTGAAAGCTTAATAGCGGATACTCCTCTTTGGAGTTATCCACAGCTACTCCATTGATGGTCATTGCATAGTCAGGAATAGTCGCTCGGCCCACCGTAGGATTGGTGTGATTGGTTGCGTACGGCCTATACGAAGAGGTCACTTTTCCTTTGGTAACGGAAAGGCCCTTCTGCGGCGTCCAAACGGTTTCCAATCCCAGCAATCGGGCATCATACCAAGTCATAGGGAAATAAGTAATGTCGTTGTATACCAAAAGAGGATATTCTCGGTTCTGATTCTCGACATGATGACCATTAAGCTGCACTTGAAACGTTGGCAGAGTCACCTTCACACTTTGCACCGCAGCGAAGCTTTGATCCGAGGGCCAGACCACACTCAAGCATCCCGTAAACAGTAGGCCATAAACGAACTTCGTCTTTCTCAAGGAATCATCACACCTTCCATATTTTCTCTATATAGGTTAGACGAGGAATGAATTCCTTTTGTTTCGTTAAGTTTATTTATTCATTTATAAGTGAAAACTAATTAGGCAGAAATTCCAACTAGCTAGACAAATAAAATTCAGGGGCTTTGTCTGTGATCCTATTAACAAACGCGGCTTTTATGCTTACTGTCATCATCACTAAAGCCTATAAGAAATGGCATGTTTATTATGCAACCATGTTATTTGTTGCTTTTTGCAATTTGATCTACAACTTTCTATGTCATGATTATTTGATCTGGACTTTTCGTCCTGACCTTCTAATTAATCATCGCATGACTGATCTCGTCAACACGTTCGTTTTACTTCCTGCAACTACACTTCTGTATCTCCATTTCTATCCTGAGCAAACAGCCAAAAAATACATTTATTTTGTCAGTTGGATTTCTGGTTTTTCGATTATCGAGTATATTTGGTATGTAAGCGGGCGAATTACCTATCAGCATGGATGGACGATTGTTTGGTCGATTGGATTTTATTTTGCCATGTTTTTGACGATACGGCTCCATCACACCAAACGAATTACAGCACTGGTGTTTTCTTTCGCTTGCGCGTTATTTCTGATTCTTTTTTTCAAAGTCCCCGTCTCCCGATAAGCCTTTTCTAACTGAAAAACAAACAGCAGCCACAGACTTTGGAAGTCTGTGGCTGCTGTTTTGATTTTACTCGAGCGATAGCACCCACCTTTTCAATAAAACCCCTGCGCCTACGCCAACGAAACAAGACAGCATGGATAGCCACACAGGACCTAAAAAATAAGGAGAATACATCATCCCTACCGTTGCAAAAAAAGCCGCGCCTACATAAGGAAGAAAAGCCAGTGGTTTCTGTTCCTCATCCGCATCGCGATAAGCATCCCAAATGCCAAACATATAGACGCAAGGATAGAACATCAACCACTGGTAATCAGTTATCGCGATAGCGCCAGCAATATCCCCTTGAAAGCTCATTTGTATCGAAGCGTTTAAATGTGCTCGTACGTTAATGATGACTTCCAGTGTAATTAATACGACGCCTTTCAAGTACTTCTTATTTAAAAATTGCCCAAACCCAGGTAGCGCAATGCTCCATAAAAGCTTCTCGATTTTCTGTCCCTTAATCACGTATACCCCCGCTTAACCATAAGTAATGTTTAGTTTTTCCATTCATGTCAGATTCTTATGTATATCAAATTATGTATTTTATTTTCTCCAACAAAAAAACTGCCCTTAAGGTCAATTGACCTTAAAGACAGCCCCTTTCGTCTAATCATCCGCTCTCAGATACGTAATCAAACTGACAAAAGCCACAACTAAGCATGGCAAATAATAATAATGAGCAGAGTCCTTGGATAACCCCCACCATATGTGATCGCCACCCGAGATTTGCGCGGTTACACCAATGAAATAGATGGCTAATAGCATACAACACCCTGTTACAAAAACACTGAATTTCCGCAAGCTCTTTCCCCCATTCTTCCAAATAGGCAGCATTTTAGGCACTTGTTATCTATTAGACTCACTAAGGCGCCAAAACGTTGGAAAGAGTTGCTATTTACGTTTATTCCTGCCGAGCTTTGGCCATCGCACCAAGTTTGCTGATCGTATTCCAATTGCGTGTCGTCGCGGTATCACCCAGCTTCTGAATATTACTTGCAAGCTTCGAATCGAGTACACTTTGTCGGAATAAATAGTAAATGTCTCGTCCATGTATCTCGAATTCATCGTTGCTGCTCTTTCCTTTGGCTAACATCTCCGCAGTCTGCGGCGGTGGTATCTCCGTGAGGATCGAGATTTGAATGCTATGTCCTTCTTGTAAAGTGTCGGCATCATAGGGACAAGCTGCGATTATCGCTTGAAACTCCTCCGCTGTGCGCAGCACCACGGTAGGCGATATGCCCGTCACGCGTCCAATTTCTTGCTCCATTCTATGTCGCAGAGAATCGCTTTCCTCATCCGCTTGAAAGAGCACATTTCCGCTTTGCAAGTACGTCTGTACCTGTACCAGCCCCATCGCTTCCAGCGTTTTCTTTAACTCCGCCATTTTGATCATGTTCTTTCCACCCACATTAATTCCGCGCAATAATCCAATGTATATTGGCATTGGCTAACCCCCAGGAACGATATAATGTCCGTTTTATTTTACCATATCTAGGGAATCAGTTGGGCAGCAATGTAAGACGAGGCTCTTTTGGACATGCATACGATTCTCCGCTTGTTGATAAATAATTGACTTCTCGGATTCTATTAGCCCCTCTTCAATTTCAAATCCAGGATGAACAGGCATATCATGCATGATATAGGGAGAATACCCCCTCAGATTTTGCTGATTTATTTGAAATGGCAGCATGGTTGCCAACCTTCTGTTCTTCTCCTCTTGATAGTTGTCATCATGGAAAAACTCCATGTCCACCCAAGTATCCGTGTAAATAAAATCGGATCGCTTGACCGCGTCGGCCATCTGTTCCACCTTCTCCACAACCCCGCTCTTGTATGCTTTTTGCATAAGTTCTTCATCCCAGGATGCTTCATTCACAATAGGAGTCACCAGCAAAAGCTGAATGCCCAGGGTCATGCAACCTGCGATCAAAGAATTGGCTACATTATTGTGGATCCCTACATAGGTCAAGGTGACACCCTCAAATGTTCCACTAACCTCATAAATAGTCATTAAATCAGCTAATGCCTGACAGGGATGGTACTTCTCGCAGCAGCCGTTAATGACAGCCACTTGGGAATAGGCGGCCAGTTCCAGTAAATCCTTATGCCGCTTCAATCTCGCCATGATCACATCACAGTTCCTTGAGGCATAACGAACCTCATACTGAATCGGCGAGAGGCTGAAATTACTGGCATTCCAATCCATCGTGACCGCGTATCCACCCATCTGTTGAATGCCCGCCTGAAAAGATAAATTCGTTCGCGTCGACGTTTTCTGGAACAGCATGAGCATGCCCTTTCTTTCAAAAGCGTGGTGGAAAGCGCGTGGGTTCCGCTTGATTTCGATCCCCTTTTGAATAATAGAAAGCAGGGTCTCTTTATTCAGTTCTTGTAAAGTTAGCAGATGAGGAAGCAACACATTCACCACTCTCGTATTATTATGCATTATAATGAATATTAATACATAATAAGGTGGTACTGAAATAATGTCAATCTCCCGCGGCCCTAAGTACAGACACTTTTACACTCCCGAAATCGGGACTACCTCAAGCCTGCTCAATGGAACCTCATGTACGGAATAAAATAGCCGAGAACGCCCTAAAATGGATAACTCCCTATCCGCGGCGTCCCCTTTCAGTCTTATTTTCAAAATCGAGGGATCATAAACCCTTCCGGTAATCACTTTCAGCTTTTGTCCTTTATATGTCGTAAACGCTAACCCTCCATACATCAACGGCACATCCTTCCCCTGAAAAGCGATGTAATCATGGCTTCGATACCAACTGTACCCTGCTGCACTTTCTGCAATGCTTGCGACACCCAGTCCATCCGAATACTCGTAGAAAACGAGAGTTTCAGCATTCCTCTGCTCCTCAGCCAACATGGCATCTGGGGCAGCTCCTTCTTGACTCAATCCCTTTGCGATAGCCTCCTCTTTGGTTGCAAACCATTTTAAATCAGGAATGGTCGGCTGATCATCTTGACACCCTGTTAAAGTACAAATCATCACAATTACAACGACCCATATTCTTAGCAAAAACACCCCTCCTACCTAGAAACCGTCCTTCATTCCGCAACCGTAATCCCGGCCCCCTTGAGCGCACGCTGCGCGGGTTTGGCTAACTCAGATGTTTATTTTACCATATTTATACTTTCTCAATAAAAAAAGAAACCTGCTATGGCAATAAGCCATTCACAGGTTTCTTTCCTTTCACTTTACGGGAGGACAATTGAACTGCTCGTACCATCTACATATTGCGTTTGGCTAAATGATTCAGAAGCGGATTGTACATCTGACCAGAACCAATCCTTTTGGGAGACATCTTTCCAAACATCTTTGCCTAGTTTAGGGGTCGGACGCTTCAAAAGGTTATTGATGACTTTCACGGCTTCAGCACGTGTTAAAGGTTGATCCGGTCGGAAGCTTCCATCCTCATAACCGGACATAAGTCCAGATGCCTTGGCCGCTTGGATGTAGCCGGCTGCCCAGTGATTTTTGGTATCTACAAAAGCCTGAACATCGTTATTTACTGCTAGTTTGTTAATTTTTACGATAATTGCAGCAAGCTCACCTCTAGTTATTGGAGCATCCGGTTTAAATGAACCGTCCGGATAGCCGCTTAACCACTCGGCTTTCTGAGCTTGATGAATAGCATCTGCTGCCCAATGCTGGTCAGCAACATCCTTAAAGTTCTGTAACGCAACCAAGGATTGAGGCTTAGCGATCGCTTTTACAAAAATACTTGATACTTCAGCACGGGTGATAGATTGATTAGGTTTAAATGTCCCATCCGGGTACCCCTCAATCCAGCTTGTATAGGAAATCGTATCAATCGGCTTTTTCTGAATCTCGATCATACTAAAGGTACTGAACTTAGTAATGATAATTTCCATACTTACCGGATTTCCTTGCGTATCATAGTTAATCTTGCCTTTTACCAATTCCTTCTCGCCATCACTATGTTCAATATAAATGCCGAGTGAGGCTAGGAATTCATTTCTTTTCTTTGGATCTGTCGGAATTTGAATCCCTTTGAAAGAGAAGTTCAACGTTACTTCATTATTCGTGATATTCGATTCAATCGTTAACGGCAAACCAACAATTGCTACTTGCCCACTACCGGCAGCCTTGGTTACGAGGACCGCCGTCATGACCCGCTTCTGGATTTGCTGTTTGGCTGCGTCTGATGAAATCGGAATAAAGCGAATCAGCAATTCTTCTTTGGATTCTAAGGCTTTAGCAACTGTATGAAGCGGAATCGTCATTTGAACGGCTTCCATTTCGATACTTATAGCGGTGCCACCTTTATTTAAAGCCTGTAATGCCTCCTGTGTAAAACCAATGTTAAACTCGTCACTGCCTTCCGGAATTTGCGGGATCTTCAGCTTGAGCACGTTGCCTTTACTGCCTGATGATCCTGCTAATTGAACAATCTCCGGTGTTATGGCAACTGTATCGATTACTCGACCATCGGCTGCATGCTTACGCTCCAAGTGGATTGGAAGCTCAGTGCCATTATCTCCGATACGGAAGAGGACTTGAGTCGGATCTGATGGTCCACCACCTCCTGATCCTGAACTACTTGGCTGCCCCTCACGAGTTATAACAGCTGTATAGGTTTGTAGATCGCCAATCTGAGGCGTAACAACGATTGATATCGTGTTGCGGCCCTCGATTAATTGAATCGGCGCATTAACGCTATTAATTAGAACATTGTTATGATATACAGCTATAGAAGCCAATGGGTCATACACAGAAGCTGACACAGTTGTTGATTGAACGGTATTAGGAACAGTTCCGCTGTACCCCAATGTTTTAGGAGCAAACACTGGCGTTAACGTAACCCCGCTCAAACTAAATCCATTCAACTCTGCACTAGTGTTGCGTGTGATTGCGATGCTGTATACCTGCTCGCTCAAATTTTGTGCAATGACTTTAACGACTACCGCATTAAGGCCATCTTGTAGTGTAATCACTTTACTTGCCCCAACTACATTGTTAATTAGGATCTGCGATGTTGGCGCGTACACGCTGCCTGAAACAGTCACACTGTATACTTCATGGGTTACAGTGACAGCATATGAGAATTTGCCTTGAGAGAAGCCTGGGACACTCTCCCCGTTCAAAAGCAAACTGCTCAGGCTCATATTACTGTCTCCAGCGCGAACTATATTTACGGTGTAACTTATAACCGTCGTCCCATCTTCCGCTGTCACGGTTAGTGTGACGTTGTTGTAGCCTACAGCCAGATCTGTTCCACCTGCTATAGCAACTGCGGCCAATGGATCTTCTAGCATTCCTGTTACAACAACCGAGGTTGTTGCGTTCGGGACATTAAAAGTGTACGTTGTTTTCCTAGGTAGAAAGCCGGTAAGACTTACACCATCAATTTGAATATCACTTAATTTGGCGTTAGCAGATTTGTTAGAACGAATTACCGTCACCGTATATTTCTGTATATCTAAATTTTGAGCTGTCACGGTTATTGTTACGGTATTACTACCCACTTTCAAGTTACTGCCGCCTTCTACATTTACTGTTGCTGTTGGATCTGTTTGCTTACCTGTTACTGAAACCGATGAAGTTGCATTGGAAACATTGACGGTATAATTAAACTGTCCTGAAGCAAAGCCTACAATTGGTGTACCATCCACACTCAGACCACTCAAACTTGCATCATTGCTTGCTGCACGCACTACGGTCAGAGTATAAACCTTTTTAGTTGTGCCATCCTCAGCTTTCACGGTTACAGTGACTGTATTGTTACCTACGAGCAGGTTGCTACCTCCTACTACAATAGGTGTCAGTGCTGTTGGATCTGTTGTAGTAGTGACTACGACAACGGATGTCTGCGTATTCGGAACATTGACTGTATACGCCAGATTTAGAGGATCAAAGTTGGCTACAGACGTTCCATCTACTTTCAGATCACTCAAGCTTGCATCACTGCTAGCTGCTCTCACGACAGTCACGGTATAGATTTTCTTCGTTGTGCCATCCTCGGCCGTCACGGTCACCGTAACGGTGTTGTTACCTACAAGTAGGTTACTTCCGCCAACCACAACAGGATCGCTTGCTGTCGTCTCCTTCTTTGTCCCCGTTACCACAACCAACTTCGTTGCATTTGGAACATTGACTGTATACGCCAATGTATTAGGGTCAAAGTTGGCTACAGACGTTCCATCTACTTTTAAATCAATCAGACTCGCATCATTGCTGGCTGCTCGCACGACAGTCACGGTATATTCCTTCTTCGTTGTGCCGTCCTCAGCCGTAACCGTTACCGTGACGGTATTGTCACCTACGAGTAGGTTACTTCCGCCAACCACAACAGGATTAACTGCTGCCAAATCTTCCTTCGTTCCCACCACCACAACCGAAGTTGTTGTATTAGGAACATTTACCTTGTACGTGACTTTAGCTGGAGCAAAATCAGTTAGACTAACGCCATCCACGCTTAAATCTTTTAAATTAGCATTCGTGGACTTGTCCGCTCGCACCACTGTAACTGTGTAATCCTGTTTCGTTACGCCGTCCTCAGCCGTCACTGTTACCGTAACCGTATTATTACCTACGATCAAATTACTTCCGCCTGCCACTGCTACACTCGCATTAGCATAAGCTTTTGTCCCTGTTATGTTAATTGAAGTCTTCGCATAGAGCACATTGTATGTGTACGTAAAAGTATCCGATGCAAAGCCTGTTAGTGGTGTTCCATCTACACTCAAACCAATCAAAGCGGCATCATTGCTTGCTGCGCGCACGATGGTCAGGGTATAAACCTTTTTAGTTGTACCATCCTCCGCTGTCACGGTTATAGTGACGGTATTGTTACCTACGAGCAGGTTGCTGCCTCCTACTACAACAGGTGTCAGTGCTGTTGGATCTGTAGTAGTAGTGACTACTACTACGGAAGTCTGCGAATTCGGAACATTGAGTGTATACGCCAAATCTAGAGGATCAAAGTTGGCTACAGACGTTCCATCTACTTTCAGATCACTCAAGCTTGCATCACTGCTAGCTGCTCTCACGACAATCACGGTATAGATTTTCTTCGTTGTGCCATCCTCGGCCGTCACGGTCACCGTCACGGTGTTGTTACCTACAAGTAGGTTACTTCCGCCAACCACAACAGGATCGCTTGCTGTCGTCTCCTTCTTTGTCCCCGTTACCACAACCGATTGCGTCGCATTCGGAACATTGACTGTATACGTCAACGTATTGGGGTCAAAGTTGGCTACAGACGTTCCATCTACTTCCAGAGCACTTAGACTTGCATCACTATTGGCTGCTCGTACGATGGTCACGGTGTAGACTTTCTTGGTAGTGCCATCCTCCGCTGTCACCGTTACCGTGACGGTATTGTCACCTACGAGTAGGTTACTTCCCCCAACCACGACAGGGTTGCCTGCCGTTGAATCTTCCTTCGTTCCCATAACCACAACAGAAGTTTTGGTATTAGGAACATCTACCGTATAGTTTAGTCTACTCGAAGAGAATCCTCCTACACTTACGCCATCAACTTTCAAATCAGTTAAATTAGCATTCGTGGACTTGTCAGCTCGTACCACTGTTACAGTATAAATCTTCTTCGTTGTGCCATCCTCAGCTGTCACTGTAACTGTCACCGTATTATTGCCAACAGCTAAAATACTGCCTCCTGCCACTACTGCATTAGCTGTAGCATCCTCTTTGATTCCTGTGATAGCAATCGCAGATTTGGCATAAAGCACATTGAACGTGTATGCGAGAGTTCCCGATGCGAAATCTGCTAAAGGCGCTCCATCTACATTCAAACCAATCAAGTTCGCATTACTGCTTGGTGCACGAACTACGGTTACCGTATACACTTTGGTTATGCCATTTTCCGCCGTCACAGTTATCGTGACCGTATTATTACCTACGGCAAGATTGCTGCCGCCGACCACAACAGGTGTACCTGCCATTGCATCCGTCTTGGTTCCCAAAACAGTAACGGCTGTTTTTTCATTAGGTACTTTCACTGTATAAGACACAGTGCCAGGTACAAAGTCTGTAACCGTTGTTCCGTCCACCGTTAAATCTTTCAACGTAGCATCGCTTGATTGCGGAGCGCGATTCACTGTGATCGTATATGACTTTGTATCGCTGTTTTCCGCTGTTACAGTAACGGTAATAACATTTGAACTCCCTACGCTTAAAGGGATCGAGCCACTGGCTTGACCACTCGTTACCAGGGTATTATTTACTTTCACCGTTGCATGAGGCTCATTCACAATCGGTGTTACTTTCAATGAATTTACTGCATACAGAACGTCGACGGTGTACGCAATCGTTTCAGGTGCAAAGGTTTCTTTTAATGCAGCATTAGAAAGGGTGAGTCCTGTCAGCGTCGCATCCTTACTAAGCACTATCGTATTGTGCGTGTCAGTGTTATTGTAGACATCAAGCTCATCCCCACCAGAAACACTAACCGAGCTCGTTACCGAACGAGGCGTGTTTGCAGCAACATCTACAGTCACGTCGATGACTGGATAATTATTCTTCCCATTTAATACGTCTGAACGAAAACAGGTTAACGTCGCAAGTGTGCATGTCCATCCGCTTCCTGCCAAAACTGAAGCGGTTAATCCTGTCGGTAAAGCAACGACTGCCGTTACTGTTCCATTCGTTTTCACGTTACCGTTATTCGTGACCGTTACTGTATAATGCGCCCCTGTCTTCCCTTGTGAGAAGGTTCCGTTCGGAGCCATCTTAACGATCATATCCGTCCCTTCCGAGTTTACAGCTATATTTCCACCACTGTTATTGCCCGTAAAGTTTGTGCGGGTTAACACAGGGGCTTTATTCGCGTTGATGAACATGCCGCCCCCTCGGACAGCTGAGTTACCGGTCCCTTCTACATCCGTAAGTGATACGGTTCCCGCAAAGAAATCAAGAACCAATCCTCCACCGTCGCTCCCCGCGGTATTCCCCGTGAACGCTGTGTTTGTAATAACAGCTGGACTGCCCAAGTAAAGTCCGCCTGCACGACCTTCTGTTCCGCCATTTTTGCTAAACGCCTTATTGCTGCTGAATGTGCTGGAATCAATCGTGACATTTCGCAAAGCATTGCTTGCTGACACGATTGCTACGCCACCACCAAGCCCATAAGACATATTATTTTGGACCGTGAGATTCGACATTTCAAGGGCCATATCCCCCTCTAGATACATGCCCCCACCTCGTGAACTATAGTTCGCTGAGTTGGCTGCTCCAGCTGTATTATCGGTGATCGTAACATTCGTCAGCTTAACCTTGCCCGCTGAAGTGCCTGATATGTACATACCGCCTCCGAATCCATCTTCGGCAGTCGTATTATTAGCGATAATAGAATCAGTAATGGTAAGGGTCTTGCTGCCGACATCGCCACCAATTCCCCCGCCTCCATAGTTGCTAAGAGGTGTAGAGTTGCCATAACGAATCGTTAATCCCTGTATCGTAACATTATATCCCGTGTTATCTAGATCCGGATTAATTTCCAACACCCTGTGTGTGGAGGCAGCTGCGTTCAAACCAGCTTGTATAATGGTTGACGCTGAGTTGCTTCCTTGCAGAGTGACATCACCTCTTATTTCCAACTGCGCGGAAGCCGTCGTATAGGTGCCAGTTGGAATAGTAATCACATCTGCGCCTGGAAGTGCATTCGCTTGCATGATGGCCGCGCGAAGTGAACATTGACTATTGCTATCTGCGCACACCCCATCACCCGTATTGGAATCTACTGTATCTGCAGTAGTGTTTACCGTAAAAGTCGCAGCACTCGCAACACTCACTGCTCCGATACCTGCCGCTACAAGCAGCAGTAATCCCAGCAAGGCTGCTCTTGCATAAAACCGATTCCCCCTAAATATACTGCTCACATCCCGCCAATGAACCACTGTTCAGGCTCCTCTCCGTCTTACCTTCTTTCTTACTATCAGATCATATATCTACGTACGAGGCGGGTATACACCCTGCAAAGCGATACAAAAATTAAGCGTTAGATACGGCTGCATATTATTGTGCGGCTGACCGCCTCCGGAAGGCAAAATCGCTTCCGCGCCCATCGCAGCAGTATTTACTGCTCCTGTATAAGCCAAGGCCCCGCGCCGCCCGCCTGTATCCTTCCAAATTTGCCCCGTCGGTGCTTCCTGTGAGCCTGGGGTAGTTCCATATTGCAAGGCGTGGGTATGGGCTGGCAGTTCCGAACTCAACAAGGTGACCGTCTCCACGCCTCCGGTTTGACCAAGATCATACAAGGACAGCCCCGTGCCTTGACCAGGGTGCATCGGAACCCGGCCTTGTAGATCCGGGAGTGCGAATGTACTTTTCCCGTCACCCCCGTAAGTAGTTCCTAATAACGAAAAGAGCGCAGTATTTTGCGATATAGGCAGAAGTTGACCATCACAAAAGGCCCACCCCTTAGGTGCAAAGTTAAATGGAAATAAACAAATTTCCCCAACAAATGGATTCGAACCCGGCATATGATCTCTCCTTAATTTTGACTTGGGAATATTCCCACTGTTGCAATAATGGCAGTTAATGCCAGATATGGCTGCATATTGTTGTGGGGCTGACCGCCGCCAACCAAATCGGTTACAGAAGCGGATGTGCCATCCCGCACAAAAGCATAAGAACTTGTTGATGTCACGCCAAACGTATTTCCTTGAGCGGTTTTTGTAGACGCTGCGTTCTTGCTTGCATTTAAGTAATGAGAGTGAGTCGCCATCTCATTTTGGCTTAATGTGTGGGCCTGTTCACCGCTTTTTTCTCCCAAGGTATGACCGTTGCCCATGTGAATGGGAGCTCTTCCTCGCAAATCCGGAAGTCCAAATGTGGTTTGACCATTACCGCCATAAGTAGTACCCAACAATGAGAATAAACCTTGATTCTGATTAATGGGCAATATTTGCCCGTTGCACAACACGTTCCCGTTAGGTGCAAAGTTAAAGGCCACCCAACGCACCTCACTTAGAAACGGTTCAGTACCATCTGATCCGCCGCCTTGCGAAGGGAAAATTCCAAATAAACTAATAATGTAGTTAATCGTTAAAAAAGGTTGCAAATTAGTGTGAGGCTGACTGCCTCCACCAGGTCCTAGAACTGTGCCAGGATTCATCATCGTACTTTGTGATCCGGCTGCATCTGTAAATTGATTCAAAGTAGATCGCGCCATTACGGTACCATCCGGACTGTTTGTACTGCCAAAATTAGACGAAACACCAGCTGCATGACTGTGAGCAGGTATCTGCTGAACCGTTAAGGTAACATCTTCAGTTCCTGCTTGTTCGGCAAGCGTAAATCCATTTCCTTGATGGAGCGGAATTCTGCTTTGCAGATTAGGCAACATAAAAGTTGTCTCACCGTCTCCACCATACGTAGTTCCTATTAAATTAAACAAAGGTTCATTCTCTGAAATAGGCAAGGTTTGACCATCACACTTCATCCAGCCTGCCGGAGCAAAATTGCCAGCAAACATCCGAATTTCTCCTATAAAAGGCTGTCCCATCAACTTTCCCCCTCATCATTGTTCAGTTGCTATGTATTAAAAAAATATTTTTTCCAAGCACTCGAAATATGTCGAATTTTATAATACACTCTATCTATAATTCTATCAAAATAATTAGAATAAAGCATTTAAATTCATAGATTATGTGGTATGTTTATCTCAAGATCTTCAACATTCGGAGGAATTCCTATATGGAAATGAAAAAACCGCTATCTCGCCGACATTTTTTGAAATATTTAGGAGCCAGTGCAGCTTCCTTAGCTGCTGCTTATTCCGGTCTCAGTTCGCTAACACAAAAAGCTAACGCTTCTGCCTCCAATGTCAATGCTTACGACGAATTGCCGGAAACGTTCAACCCCACCTTTCATACTGCTGACGACACAGATCAACTGCTTCTAGCCAGCGGATTTTCTTACACCGTTTTGGCCGCCTATGGCGATACGATCAATAAATCTGGCGATACTTTGGGTTTTAACAACAGTTACACTTCTTTTTTCCCAATTCCCGGATCAACTACAGAAGCCCTGCTATGGGTTAATCACGAATCTGCTCAATATTCATGGATGCTGGATCGTTCGATGACCATCGCTTGGGAGCAGCAAAAGCAACTTCTGAACGAACAAGGTGCTTCTATCCTTCATATCAAGAAAGACGCCTTCGGCCAGTGGAAACTCGTTTCTGACTCTACCCTTGCCCGTCGTATTTCTGGATTAACCCCCATTGAACTGACAGGCCCTGTTCGGGGTTCCCAATCCGTTAACGGCGCTACCCTGGTGCAAGGTACATTCGCTAACCGCGGTGGCAGCCAAACGTTGTGGAATACCCAACTTACTTGCGAAAATCGTTTCGAAACGACTTGTCGCGATGCCGGCCTAGCGCTTTCTCACTATGGCTGGATCGTTGAGGTTGATCCTTTCGATCATCGAAAATTACCTGTGAAACATACCGCACTTGGACGCTTTCATCACGGAAGTGCAGCCATGACACTAAATTCGGATCAACATGTTGTTGTCTATATGGGAGAAGATTCGCCTGAGGGATTTGTTTATAAATATGTCAGCGCTGAGCAATGGTCTGACGATTCGAATACTGACACCGCTCAACTCCTAAGCAAAGGTTCCTTGTATGCTGCTGACTTAATCAAAGGTCGCTGGATCGAATTGACTATTGAGCTTGTTCGCAAACAATTAAACAGCCTGACTTATCAAGTACCGACCGTTCTTAACAAATCCAAAGATGTATTGCTTAAACAGTTCCAAACTCAGAACGATGTTCTCACATCTGTCAGCGAGGCTGCGCTCATCCTTGGGGCTACTCCCTGTGATCGTCCAGCCGAACTTACGGTTCGCCCCTCCAATAAACAGGTGTATATTGCCTTTACTCAGAACGACAGCCGAGGCAACCTGCACGGCCAAATTATTAAATTGAAGGAAAGCGGCAACGGAGAGACATTTGCGTTCGAGACTTTCATTACAGGTGGACGCCAAAGCGGCTTCAGTTCTCCTGGAGCCCTGGCTTTTGATAAGAATGACAACCTGTGGGTCTCATCCGATATTTCACCTGACCGCTTGAACACCGGCGCATGGTCAGAATTCAAAAACAATGGTCTGTACCTCATCCATCCATCAGGCACAGAACGAAAAACAAAGCAATATGCCTCATCTCCAACCGAAGCAGCATTGAGCGGCCTTTCATTTACAGATCATCAAGCTACTGTATTCGTAGCTGTCAACCACCCTGGCGCATCCGGTGCGGGAACAACTTCACCAACAAGCCAATGGCAGCATCGTTTTGGTAAAAAGGATCCTCGTTCTGCTGTCGTCATTATTACACGATCATTGCTGTAAATGATAAAAAGAAGGCTGTCCCAGAAGTCAATTGTATGACTTAAGGGCAGCCTCTTTACTTTCAATATTGCACGACATGGAAAAGCTCCCGTTAATTTAGGCATTTCCTGTTAGATTTCGCTCCAAATCGCCTTCGTATAAGCTAGTCTCATCCCCATACGTTCCATATTATTCTGACTGCCAGATCCAAAACTCGCCTGACCTACCAAAAGATCACACCCCAAATCGCCCGCCACTGCGGCTCGATGCAGCAATAGGGCCGTATGGCATCCCTGTTTACGATACTCAGGCAAGGTGACAGCCGCAGCAAACGAACCCACACTATCTTGTATATGCAAACTAGCTACTGCTACGGGCACATCATTAATTTCAGCCAAATAATAATGCCAACCAGATCGGCGGTAGAGCACACGGTTATTTTGCGCGACAGCTTGATACAGATTTGAAGGCATCTGAAACCCTTTTACATAAATCTGACCAAAAACATCAAAATCCTCCTCAGTAAAGGCTCGAATCACTATGTTAGATGAGTCTAACCTCTCATTTGTGAGCGAAGAGCCATATAAGGAGGAATGGAATGCGGACTGAAAGTAGCCCTTTTCTGATAGTTTCCTCGCCAGCTCCATGACTTGCCCGGGGATCAAATGAAATCGACAAGAAGCCTCATGCTCCCGATAAAATGCCAAGATATCCTCAATTACATCTGCATCTTCAGAAGTCAGCCCCCTTACAGAGTTGAAATAAGGATCTGGAATCCCCTTTACGAGGAAAGCCGTCGCGGCACCAAACTTTTGGATATATACCCCCTGTGGATTTCCAGCTTTTGCTCCGATTGCAGTCAATCTTGATTCGAGTGTATGAATTTCGGCTTGCTCTATGCGTTTGGCCAAATCTAAGGATACTACGGGCGGCATGTTAGTGCTCCTTTCCTAAATCGAAGTTCACTCGTAGAGAGCGCTGGTCGTTGTGCCATCCTAGAAAACTAAGCTGGTTATCCAAATACTCGCGACATGATCAACAAGATAATCGGCCCAACCACCATGCATCCAAATAGCAGCGCAACAAATTTCATCGGTGTAGACAGACCTCTTGGCTCGTTGATTTGATCAAGCTTTTCGTTGATTTCTCTAAGCTCCTTGAGTATTTCTTTGCCTAACTCCTCGGTCATGCTTTACTCCCCTCTCTGATTTAAAACCGTATATAATTACAACAATGTTACCATATATAGGAAAAATATTTCCATTCTATTTCTAAGCCCGTCGCCGGCCAAGTCTGTGCTAGCACGGATCCGCGTTGCCTTTCGCGCGGAATAAGAGCCTCTAGAGTCTAGAGGCTAATTTCTACTTCAATGAAATTTTATACACTTCAGCCATACGCCGAATATGCAGCTGCAATTCATCAATGACCTCAGGCGGCTCCATAACGGTCGCATGACTGCTGTAGCTGAGTATCATCTGAATCGCCTTGTCCATCGAAGTGTAATGTGTCGTTACAGTCAAGGTACCATCCGGATTCGCGATGACTTCGTCATAGCCAAATTCATCCCTAACTCTCGTTTTAACTGCCGAATTAAACTGCAGAACAACTCTCACCTTGGTAAAGTTGACTTTGCTCATAAACTGTTGCTCCACGTCCTGCAGCGTGTAATTGCGCCGAATAAACGTTTGGGGCAGACTCCTTAAACCGAGCATCCGTGAAAGACGAAAAACTCGAATATCAGAACGGGTAAGGCAATAACCGTAGAGATACCAGACGTATCCTTTGAGAAAAAGCCCCATAGGCTCGATCGTCCGTTCCGTCTCTGCGCCCATTTTATCCAAATATTCAAATCGAACCAACTGCAACCCGCGTATCGCTTGGTGAAGGGGCGCAATTTTCTCCTTAATATTAGGTGTAGGCGTAAAATCGAGATCAACACTGGCAGCTTCTGCTTCACTGGATGTTGTAGGCATTAATGCGCTAATCCGATCCAGCAGCGAATCAATATTCGAACTATCTGTAGCGGATCGTGCCCCGCGCAAAGCCGAGCAGATAGCAGAAAAATCATCCAACGATAACATTTGCTTATCTATCCGATAGCCAGGCATAATTTCATAACCTCCGTCCGAACCGGCAAACGAAACAAGCGGAATTCCAGCTTGATTAATCGTTTCCATATCCCGATAAATCGTGCGCAAGGAAACCTCGAAACGCTCGGCAAGTTCAGTTGCGTTGACGCGAGTTTTGTTTAGCAAAGTCATGGTAATAGCAAGCAACCGATCCAGCTTCATTCGAGGTCCTCCTTACCGGACATTCATCATTTTGGGAGATAATTTTTATATGTTCTACACGACGCAGTCAATGACCTTCTTCCCCAACCTTTATCGAAACCTTCGAAAGAAGGCCTGCACATCCAGTGCCAGAAGATCCGGCGCATCCATTGCGGCAAAATGGGTTCCACGGTCAAATTCTGACCAATGCACAATTTGGGTATTATCCCGCTGAGCAAAGCGTTTGATGGTTTTAAAATCGTGCCCGAACACAGCCAGCCCGGTCACTGTTGTATTAGGGCCTTGCTGCTGCTCGCCTTTGTGGGCTTCCTCGTAGTACAAACGCGCTGAGGATTCTGCGGTATTGGTTAGCCAATAAATCATCACGTTGGTCAGAAGCGCATCCCGCTGTATGAAGTCCACATGATCACCAAACCCATTAAACATCTCCGCAATCCAAGCGAGCTGGCCTACAGGTGAATCTGCCTGCGCATAGGTAAGTGTCTGCGGGCGAGTTTGCTGGATGGCATTAAAGCCTGCACGCTCATGGAAATTAGCCAGGAATTGTAATCTGCCCAGATCATCCGCGGACAAATTCTCCATTTCCGTCGGATCGCCGGATGGGAAGGAGAACAATTGCAGCACATGGATTCCAAGGAGTCCCTCTGGCTTCTGCAAGCCCATTTCCCGGGAAACCAATGCCCCGCAATCACTGCCATGTGCGCCATATCGGTCGTAGCCGAGGCGTTTCATTAACTCATCCCATGCTCTCGCGATGCGAGCCATGGTCCAGCCGGGTTCGAGCTGCGATCCCGAGAAACCAAAGCCAGGCACGGATGGAATAACCACATGGAATGCGTCAGTTGGGTCCCCGCCATGCGCTCGGGGATTCGTAAGCGGGCCAATCACTTCAAGGAATTCGACGATGGAACTTGGCCAGCCGTGAGTGAGCAGGAGTGGTATGGCATTCGGCTCAGGCGAACGGACGTGCAGGAAGTGCACATTAGCTCCATCAATCGTCGTTGTGAACTGCGGGTATTCATTCAAGCGCGCTTCCTGCTTGCGCCAGTCATACTCATTCAACCAATATGCCGCTAGCTCTTTCACATAGGACAGCGAAACACCGTATTTCCAGCCGGCACCTGCTAAGGCATCAGGCCAGCGCGTGTGTGATAAACGATAATTAAGATCATCAAGATCGAACTGGGGAATATCGATGTGAAAGGGGCGAATCTCTGTGTCCACGGAACTTGTAATTTCATTAAAAGCTGTCATTGTATGGCCTCCTCGATTTGGGTTTTATGCGTTCTCATCTCTACATGTCTAATAGTAAACCAGCAATCCTGACAGCATTATGTCAAGGTGGTTGAACGGTCTAAAAAAACAAAAAAACCTAGCCGCAGGCTAAGTTATCCAAAATGATGAGGACAGAGATGAATAGGCAAGCTAGCCCTTTCTTCTACCTTATTTCTGAGTTCATCGCACCACAACTAATATGATGGGAGGCCTAAGGAGGGCACAGCAAACTTGGCTAGCCCTCACCCGCAAAGCTGATTTCATCCTTTCTAAGCCCTAAGATCAGATTAATTTCATTCTGAATGCGTGCAATACCTTCCATACAAATCTCCGCCGAGTTCTCCTCCTGCAAGTCCTTCTCCAAGGCGCATACAGCAGTTAACAGCTCATACGCGTAGAAATTGGCCGCAATGCCTTTAAGTGTGTGGACCATTCGGCGAGCGACCACCGTCTCTCGATTAATGACGATGGGCAGCAATTGCTCGGAGAACTGCACATAATCCTGCTTGAATTTCTCCAACATATACTGAAAAATATGGACTTTATGGTCAATATTCCTCATCAAACGTTCGGAATCCATGCCTTTAACATCGAATAACCATGTTAAATCAAGCCATTTCTCGATCATGTCGGTTAACTGCTTCTCATCGACAGGTTTAATCAAGATGTCGTTCAAACCATGTTTCAGCAGTTGCGTCTGATCCTTCATGAATACGTTGGCGGTTAGCGCAATAATGGGGACCCCTTTTAACGCCAAGCGCTGTCTAAGCTTCTGAGTAGCCTCGTAACCATCCATCTCTGGCATATGAATATCCATAAGAATCAGTTTCCAAGCCTGCTCATCCGCCAAAGCTACTACCTCCAGCCCATTCTGGGCGATGACAACCTGGTATCCTAACTTTTCAAGGAGATGCGTAATGACCAATTGGTTAATTTCATTATCCTCGGCGACCAGAATCGAACCTTTGGAAAGTGGGCTAAGCGGATTGGCATCAAGCGCATCCAGGACAGCAGGCTGAGCACTCTCTACCCGGCGCACCTGCTCATTCAAGGATTCCAAGCTTTTCAGTAAAGATAATCGACTGACAGGCTTAACAATAATAGCGTCGGCCTGGATGTTCTTAGGCAGCGCTGACATTTCCTCTCTTCCTTCCAGCGTCGTATAAGCGATAATCTTGGTTTGCGATCGATCAATGGTTTCAAGCACACGCAACCAGGAAGAGCGCTGCTCGATCTGGGCCATCTGCATATCCAGGAAGAGGACATCCGGCGCTGTATGCACCCACGCTTCCTTTTCCAAAACCGCAAACACATCAGACATCGATGAAACCGCATCCATTTGAAGCTGATAGGAGCCCAGAAGCTCGCATAGATGCTCTCGAACTACAGGATGATCTTCGGCGACGAGAACACGCTGATTCCAATCAGACAGACGCCCTTGACGCTGCTGCCTATGCGTATATTCCTCCGCTTGTTCGCATCGACCAAACAGAAGGCTGAAGTAGAAGCGGCTGCCCACACCAAACTCCGTTTCGACTTGAAGTACGCCTCCCATGGATTGAACCAAATGCTGACTAATAACCAGGCCCAAACCTGAGCCTCCGTATCTCCGGCTAGTCGATGTATCCGCTTGCGAGAAAGGCAAGAAGAGGTGTGACAGCTGTTCCTTCGAAATGCCAATCCCCGAGTCTTCCATGGAAAAAGAAATAATGACCCCTTCATCCACGTGCTCCGCCAATTGAACTTTCAAGCGAATAAAGCCATATTTGGTAAATTTGATAGCGTTATTCGATAAATTAATCAGCACCTGCTCTAATCGGAACGAATCCCCGCTGACCATGTCAGGCAGATCCATGGACGTATCCAATATCATTTCGATGCGCTTGGTTCCAGCCGACACACTAACCAGATCCACAACATGTTGGAGTGAGGTTTCCAGGGAAAAGTCGACCTTCTCCAAGGTTAGCTTGCCTGCTTCAATTTTGGAGAAATCAAGAACGTCATTAATAGTTGCCAGCAGCACATGGGAGGAAGCGTCCATTTTGTTCAAATAATCCTTCTGGATCTCCGTCAATTCGGTTCGCTGCAGAAGCAAGGACAGCCCCATGATGCCGTTGAGCGGCGTGCGTATTTCATGGCTCATCCTAGCCAGGAACTGGCTCTTCGCCCGATTGGATTCATCGGCTTCTTCGCGCCTTTTCAAATCGGTGATATCGTGGACCGTTCCAGTGACACCTGTAATTTCCGTTCGATCATTGTTAAAAAGGGGGGAAAACGTCACATTGTACATATGCTCTGTTTGATCAGGCAGCAGGAAATTAATGGCAAATTGCTGGGTTTTCCCTCTCGCAATCGTTTCCACGAAAGCGTTCACCCATTTCTGCGAATCATCCATGTCGATCACATCCGTTAGCTGCTTGCCCCTTACCTGCTCGGTCGTTAATTGGTAGGTTTGATACATTTTATAATTGGCGGAGGCAATGCTTCCATCCAGTCGAAAGCGGAATATAAAATCCTCGGAATTTTCCACGAGTGTCCGATATTGTTCGTCTCGAACCCGCGCTTTCATCTGCGCAGTACGATACTCCGTAACATCCACAGCCGAGCCGATGATTTCATTGACAGAACCATACTTATAAATCGGCTGTAAGGTTACTAGAATCGTAAAACCTTCTGAATCATACTCGTAGGTAACTCGCTCACCCTCCCAAGCCATCTCATAATGCCGCCTTAGATATTCCGTGAACTCATTATTTAGGACTGTGATTTCGTGCACTTTTTTCCCTATAAATTGACTCGGTCTCAATCCAAGCTGGTAGAGGAGTTGACCTTCAATAAGGATGTATACGAAATGGTCCTTTACCTTGTGAATTTTAAAAGTAAAACCTGGTTGAAAGCGCAGCATATCGATGAGTTCTTGCTCCACTTGCCTGATCTTCTGCTTATATTCCCGAGCCCTGACCAGATAACGGAGAAAACAGGCGACGATAAATACGCATATCATTTGATAACTAATATAAATCCAGATGGCATCCAGTGGTGTTCGGTATATCAACCAAATCATCGCGTAGTAAAATAAAAAGAAAAATGTCTCGCCATACAGCCATTTCATCCAGTACGACTTCGTTCTCCGGAAAATGATACCGGTTCCAACAATAGCAACAATGCCTATCAACAACTGAGGAATCTCGATGGAACCCTCCAATAGAAAACGCCCTATCCAGAGGAAAGCAAAGGTGATGGATAATGAAACAAACCCGCCCAAATAAGCAGACAGCAGTAATCCTACCCCACGAAAATTCATACTGACATGATCACTAATCTGGACACCGAAATTTAATAAAATAACAATAAGCACGCCATGCGAGAGGCCCACGAAAACTTTATAATACCAAGATGGCTTCTGATCCAACTTGGTAATAATAAAAAATTGTTCCACGAAGATGACGAACACGGTAATAATAGCGAAATTAGTAATCAAATCACGCAACAAATGCCATCACCAACCTATTTTCAACGTATTGGGTCGATCAATTGGCCTACCAGCTGCAATGAGTCTCTAGCCCGTTTGTTTGCTTCGCACATCCTGAAGCAGCATATCTTCAATATGCGCAGGCTTGACCGGAGCGCTGTAATAATAGCCTTGCACGAATCGACAGCCGCACTCCCTAAGGACATGAAGTTCTTCCTCGGTCTCCACACCTTCTGCTACGACAAGCAGATTCAAGTTTTTGGCCATGGCAATCACCGTGTTCACGATGGCAGCATTCACTTGTTTTTGCTTCAAACCTTTAATAAACGACTGATCAATTTTTAGTTTATCAATTGGGAAATCTTTGAGATAGCTGAGCGAGCTGTACCCTGTACCGAAATCATCCATCGCGATGCGAATGCCTAGATTCTTCAACTGGGTCAGGGCATCAGCAGCTAAATTCACATCCATACTCATGCTTTCCGTGATTTCGAGTTCCAAATATCTGGGCTGGAGGCCTGTTTCCGCCAAGATCTTCTCGATCCTGCTGCAGAGCGCCGTATCATTGAACTGACGGCGGGATAGATTCACCGCCACGAACATCTTGGGGAGTCCTGCTTCCTGCCATTTCATATTCTGCTTGCATGCCTCGCGAATGACCCATTCGCCAATATTGTGAATCAGGCCGCACTCTTCGGCAATCGGGATGAAATCACAAGGCGGAACGTGTCCCAGAACAGCATTATTCCACCGGATTAAGCTTTCAATGCCGACCATCCGATTGGTGTAAATATCAACCACAGGCTGATAAACAAGCTGAAACTCCCTGTGATCAATCGCTTTGCGCAAATAAAACTCGATATCCATGCGTCTTTGAAATGAAGCCATGATCGGTTCAGCACCAGCAGGGTAGGAAGCTCCTCCTTGTTGAGTGCCATTATGTATAGCCATTTGACATCGTTCGAGGAAATAATCGGTCATTGGACCATCAAACGATTCTTGTATTAATAATTGCGTATGAAAATAATCGACAGCGCCGATGCGCATAGCCTGAATGGTCTGCATGGCTCCCTCAGATGATTGCGAGCTGAGCATCATAACAGGTAAGGGACAATGGGTCATCATGAGTTGAAGAGCAACAAGTCCTTCCGAGTTAGGCATATCCAAATCGATAATGACCAAATCCGGTTTGCCCGCCAGTATACAAGCCAATGCCGCATTGCCGTGGTTGGCAGACCCCGTTACTCTAAACGGCGCCGCTTTCTCGAAAATCGGTATCACAGCTGCACTGAATTCATTTGAATGACTAACGATCATCACGCCATACCTGTCCAAAAGACCCATTCCAATTGTTCACTCCTTACTACTATAGTCCCATTTAAGTCCGTTGTCTCTATCATACCTTCCACTTATTAGGTTACTTGCCTAAAAGGTATGATTTAAAAATCTTTATTTCGCTAATATTTTGCTAACACTTTCGTGTTAAATTCCAAATAAAGCGGTTTACTCTTAAAATTCGACACCGTATAATAGAAATAATGAGTAAAGTGTTAGCGAGCATCATTCCCTCTGTTCAATACTTATTTTGTTTATGTTTAAGTAACTAAAGTTTAGTTTGGGGGAGCCACGAATGGACAGAGTTCTATTAATTGAGGACGATGATATTATCGGCGAGATGATCTGTATGTATCTCAAAGAAGAGGAATTCGTAGTGCTGAGGTCACATAATGGCCAAGAAGGACTCGCAGCTTTGCATGATTTCAAACCTGATCTTATACTGCTTGACCTCATTCTTCCTGATTTTGAAGGAACCGATCTATGCAACTCCTTACGCAACATAACACCCGTTCCCATTATTATTATTTCTTCCAATGCGCGAGTAAGCGAGAAAATTGAAGCCTTCACTGTCGGAGCCGATGATTACTTATGCAAGCCCTTCAGCATGCATGAGATGAAAGCGAGAATTCAAGCCTTATTACGCCGTTTCAAGCAAACACACCCCTCAGACATCCAGCAGGTGCCCGCTTTGCAGGAGGTTACTGTCCCCCCTATGGATTTGAACATCAATATTGAGAAAAGAACGCTATATGTTCGAGGCGAATCTGTGGAAATGACTTTCTCCGAATTTGAACTTATCCGCTTGCTGTTCGAGAATCCTGAACGCGTGTACCGTCGCGAAGATCTTATTAACGCGCTGCGCGGTTTCGATTCTTATATTAATGATCGAGCTATCGATGTACATATTACGAACCTACGACGCAAAATTGAAGTCAACCCCAAAGAGCCCAAATTCATCAAAACTGTATGGGGTGTTGGTTATAAATTCGTTCTCTAAAAAGAAACTTCATCCTTCAAAGGATGAGGTTTCTTTTTTTGATGTGTCGGATTTTCCGGTACTTTGCTGAACCTTGTCAGAACTACAATCTTATACCATTTATTAGTAAATATTGGTTGACACCCCAAACAATAATCCTTTATCATTGGACTTCCAGAAGCATGCAAGGATAGCCAAATTAAGAAGTAAACGGGTGAGGTCTTTATGCAAAGTGATAAATTAATTTTGGATTTGAGCAGCCGCAGCGCCAAAGTATTCAAGAAGTCCGAAACCGGAATCGAACAAGTCGATTTACTGACTTGGGAGCTCTCGGAGAGCAAAATCAGTCTGCCCGCGATTGAAGATCAATTAAAATTATTGTTGTCTGCAAACGGATCCATTCGCAAAGGACTCGTTCAAGGAACCATAGAAGCCATCGGTACAGAAGCGATGCGAAGATCGCCTCTTTTATCCCAACATATGCAGGAGATATGTGAGAATCTGCAGATCGCCTATCGCACCATCAGTCAGGAAGAAGAAGCTGACTTGTTGAAGAAAGCTATTGCAGAGTCTGACATTCCCACTCATCTAGATGTCCTCCATGTCGGGGGAGGCGGCATACAGATGATTACAAGAGACAGCGAGACACCTTATTTGATTCCATTCGGCATCTCCGATCTGAACCAACAATTTCACCTGTTGGAGTCCCCCAGCCACAGGCAGATTGCCACTTGTATCAAGTGGCTCTCCTCCCGGTTGCCCGTCACGTTGAAAACTTTTGCCTACACGGGCGGGGAGAGAACCTATGTTCAGCATTTCGGCATTGAACTGGAACAAGATCTGTACTGCCTGAGCAGCGACTTTACGCTGCTCGCCAGACGCCTGGCAGCCATGGAGCTTCCTGCCTTGGAAGCCAGATCCCCTTTCGACCCCAAGTGGATGCGCGGTGTAATTGCCTCTAATTGTATTGTACTGGCCGGTCTGATTAAATCAGGCAGCACCAAGTTCATGCCGTCCGACCTGAACATGGCCCACGGCATTCTCAATCAATCGTAGGCGCCAACGGCAAAGAAATAAACCTAGCCGCAGGCTAGGTTCTACAATTGTGTGCTGGGTGAGTGGGAACAACAGGCAACCTAATCGTTCATCCTGGAGAGGGAATACGGCAGATCCGCATGGGCATACGTTTTACTGGTTGGCGTATCCGTCATCTGAAACTTCAGCACACCACCCGCGAGAATCTGCTCATGCGTGACATATAAAGCGTCCGTTGCTTCACCGTTAACCCAGCTGTCCGCCACATACTTGTTGTCCCTGCTTTGTTGCTCTGCTTCAATGACGAACGACTTCCCGTTCGCCAGATGCAGGGTGACACGCCGGAACAGCGGGCTGCCCAGAACGTACTCCGGTACTCCCGGACACAGCGGGAACAAGCCTATTGCCCCGAAGATGTACCATGCGCTTAAACTTCCATTGTCTTCATCGCCCGGCAAGCCGTCGGGATGCGCGCTGAACTGCTCCTCAAGCGTCTTCCTCACCCAGCACTGCGTACCTGCTGGAGAACCTAACGCCGTATAGATATAAGGAATGTGAAAGCTTGGCTGATTGCTAATGGCAAACTGGCCTAGATCCGTTGCCGCCATTTCCGACATTTCATGAATCTCCTGACCGTAGGAGCCTACTTTAAAATGCGGTGGAGTCGTCATCAACTCGTCAAGCTTGCGAATCATGGCCTCCTTGCCGCCAAGCAACTCGGCCAACCCTGCGAAGTCATGCTGGACTGCCCAACTGCATTGCCACGCACCGCCCTCACAGTAAGGTCCGCCCCACAGCAAGGGATCGAATCCCTCCAGCCATTCGCCATTCTCAGTGCGGCCTCGCATAAACCCGACGGACGGGTCCAGCAGGTTCCTATACTGTCGTGAGCGCGCAACAAAAGCATCCGCCCGCTCCTGATCATCCAAAGCACGGGCAATTTGAGCGATACAGAAATCGCCATACACATAATCAAGCGTGTAGCTTACACTATGGTGCACATGCTCATGCGGCAAATAACCATGTTCCAAATAGTGCGCCAAACCTTGACGGCCCGCTCCCGGCACGTCCGAAACCTGGGTTGCGTGCTTCAACAAACCTTCATAGGCTGATCTTAGATCAAATCCTTGAATCCCCTTCACAGCGGCATCTGCGAAAACCGCATCCACCAGTGTGCCCGGCATAACGCCGCGTTCCCCCGGCGAAACCCATTTCGGCATCCAACCGCTCTCTTTATACACATGTACCCATGATTCGAGCATTTCACCTAACTCCTCGGGACATAGCAAACTATAGAGGGGGAACGTGGTCCGATATACATCCCAGAAGCCTATATCCGAGTACATGGGACCCTTGCATACTTCTCCATTAAACGCACTGTAATGAATCTTCTCCTCGTTTGCATCAAGCTCATACCAGGTACGGGGAAATAGAAAAACGCGATACAAGCACGTATAGAAAGTAGCTAATTTCTCCTGATCTTCATTCTGATCCAGCTCGAGAATACCAAGTTTCTGCTCCCAGGCCGCAGCAGCTTCGGCCCTTAGTTCATCAAAAGAAAGCTCGCCGAGCTCGCGCGCCATATTGCGGGCTGCCTGCTCACAACTGATGAAGGAGGTTCCGATCCTCACGTGAACCTGTCCATTCTCCGGCAGCTTCAGCCCTATACAGGCGCCTAGCTGCTCCCCCTCAGCCGCTGCCAAGGAGATAACGTTCAGTGAAGGGTCAAAGATCCCGCTTTCTGCAAGATCAAGCTCGCAATCGAATTCCATTACGATATAATGGGCGAAATTCTCAGGAACCCCACCGTGATTGGCACTGGTACAGCCAATCAATCGTCTTCGTTCGCCGTCAATCTGCCACTGGCTTGCACCGGCAAATGTATGCATAACGAGCCGAGCACCCTCCCGCTCGGCGAAAGACAACCGCAGCATCGCACTCCGCAGCGATGGTGTTAATTCCATCTGTGCCCGGTAGCGCAGCAGCTGCACACTATAATAATCCGGAGCGATAACCATCTCCTCCGGATGAAAGGAGGACGACTGCATCGCGGCGTCCAGCTGGCGTGGTCCGCTCTGCGGGAGCAGCGTGACATGCCCGTAATCCTCAATCCACGGACTGGGTTGATGCGTCAGCCTGAGGCCGAAGAAATGCCGGTCCGCTGGATGGAAATACCAGCGGTTCTCTCCGGCTTTCGTCTGCGGACTCCAGGAGGCCATCCCGAACGGACGTGAGATGAGCGGCAATGTATTGCCATTCGAATAATGGAACGTGGATGCCGTTCCTTGCAGCGGATGAACATATGGGACATATTTCATTTGCAAATTCCCCCTAGATGAGCATGACTTACTCTCCTAAGTGTAATCTGCCTCGGTTGGCTTCACAGTTTACATTTTTCATTAATATCTCAAATTTTAAGGTGATTGTTTCTTAATATCATTTAATTTAAACTAAACACATATGAAATTATGATATACAGTGCGGAAGGAGCAGCAGGATGATTCCGATGCATTTGCATGGAGATGATGAAATTCATGGCGATTTCCCGCACACGCTCAAAATCCATCATCTGAACAGTTGGATTTCCCCTCATGTGCACAACTTTATCGAGTTTACCTATGCGATCCAAGGTCAAGCTGTCGAAGTGATTAATGGGGTCGAACGGGTATTGCGGCCCGGGATGTTCACCTTGTTGTTCCCTTATCATGTCCACGAAATTCGCTTTGAGCCTGGACAAGAACTTGTCTTGTACGTGGGGGCTATCGGATTGAAATCGTTCTTCGACCACTCGAATTCCTTATTTTCCTTGCAAGGGCTGCTCAGTCAAATGGAAGACAACTGGGAACCCTCCTACGCGCTGGATACCGCCGCTGCGGATCAGATTCAGTTTCTTCTTCAGCATATGTTCCAAGAAATTCGCAGCGACCAGCCATGGAATCAACATCTCTACATAACCAAATTGTTTGAAGTATTTGCTTATCTGGACCGGTATCGAAAGTCCCAGCAGTCCTCTTGGTACAAAAATACGGCAAATGAGAATAGCCATCAAGGGATGTGGGCCATCATTCATTATGTCTACCAGCATTTCCGGGAGGACCTCTCGCTGCAGGGGATGTCTGCAAGGTTCGGCTACTCTGTCCCTTACATCAGTACCACATTCAAACAGATGACAGGTGAGAATTATTCCCGATTTCTGGAGCGCATACGTATCGCACATGCCTGCAATCTGCTGCTTAGCAGCGAAATGAAAATTATTGATATCGGTTTTGAGGTTGGATTTACTTCCTACCCGACATTTGCCCGGGTTTTTCATCAACGTATTGGGAAGCCGCCTACGCTTTACCGGAAAGAGCGCCGTTAAGTGAACGTCCAGACTCGCAAAGACTTAACCTAAATTTGATGTTTGCAAAGCGTCCGCAGGGCAATCTTGTATTATATAATATATGTAAACAAGTTATGTCATCACACATCAGATAGGTGGTCCACTCACATGCAGAAAACGATGAAAGCCGCGCTAATCAACCACTATAGCGGGGTTTCGGGAATCGAGTTTGGTGAAACGCCAGTGCCCCAAATAACAAGCAGCGAAGTGCTCATCCAAGTTCATGCGGCCTCGATTAATCCCGCTGATCTATTATTCCTTCATGGGAACTATGGCATGACAAGGGCTTTGCCTTCGGTTGGCGGTATGGAAGGGTGCGGAACCGTCGTCGCAACAGGAAGCAGCCTGGCCGCGCGGATGCTCAAAGGCAAACGTGTAGCGTTCGTCTCCGAGGGGTTCGGTTCATGGTCGGAGTATGCGAAGGCAAGTGCAATGACTTGTATGGTCCTGCCAAATCACGTATCGGACGAGCAAGGCGCCGTCTTCTTCGTGAATCCAGCCAGTGCGATGGCTATGATGAAAATCGCCAAGCAGCTTAAATCCAAAGCAATCGTTCAAACCGCAGGTGCAAGCGCTCTTGGGCGAATTCTGACGAAGCTTGGCAGCGAGCACGGGATTCCGATCATTAGCATTGTCCGCAAAGGCGAGCAGGAGCAGTTGCTCCGCGAATTGGGCGGGCAGCACATTATGAACAGCAGCTCTGCAACCTTCGAGAAGGACCTGAAGATGAAGTGCCAGCAGCTTGGCGCTACAGTCTGCTTCGATGCCGTTGGTGGCGAATTGACAGGCCCTGTGCTGTCAGCCTTGCCAGACGGCTCCTCCCTCTTCCAATATGGCCTGCTTGGCGGTCATCAAACAACGATCAATGCGGATGATCTCGTCTTCCGGCGGAAGCGGATTAGCGGGTTCTGGGCTTCCGATTGGGTGAAAACGCAATCCATCTTCGAACTCCTCGCCCTGCAAGGCGCGATGAAGAAATCGATCGGATCTCATATCCAAACCGAGATCAGCCAGACCTATCACTTGCATCAAGCAGTTGATGCAATCGAGCATTACACGGCAAGCATGACCTCCGGCAAAGTTCTGCTGCTGCCCGCTTCACGCTGATTGTCATGAGAAGATAAGCGCATGAGCCTTTAGGGCTGTTTGCGCTTGTTTGTTTTTGATGTGAGGCAGGAGCACTCGATGGATAAAGACGCGGCATTTAGGTTAATTTAATGAACGTTATGATTAATCTATTGCGAGGTGTGAGCAGCGCTAGGCTATGGCGAATTCCAATAAGAAAGAGCTTCTATCCATCGCATCCATCCCACTCATTATGACGCTTGGGAACTCAATGTTAATCCCGGTACTGCCGGCCATTCGAAGCAAGCTCGGTGTTTCGTCCCTTCAGGTAAGCTTGCTGATTACCGTTTATTCCGCTGTCGCTATTCTTTTGATCCCGATTGCCGGGTATTTATCCGACAAATATGGTCGGAAATTCGTCATTATTCCCAGTTTGCTTATCACAGGAATTGGCGGGTTAATCGCAGGCTTAGCCGCTTGGTGGATGGATCATTCCTACGTCGTCATGCTGATTGGCCGCTTCGTACAAGGCGTTGGCGCCGCGGGGGCTTTCCCCATCGTTATCCCTTTAGTTGGCGATTTGTTCAAAAAGGACAGCGAGGTCAGCAGCGGCTTGGGACTGGTAGAAACCGCAAATACCTTCGGTAAAGTCCTCAGTCCGATTCTAGGATCAGCCTTATCCATGGTTGTATGGTTTCTGCCATTCATGTTTATTCCTGTCCTGTGTGTGATTTCGATGCTGTTGGTGCTTTTTTTGGTGAAGCCCCCAACCAAGAGCTCGCAGCCGACGAAATCGATGTCTTTCTCCGACTATCTTGCCCAAATTAAAACGATCTTTAAAAACAACGGCCGCTGGTTGTACGCTATCTTCGCTATCGGTTGCGTCTGTATGCTTGTTATTTTCGGCGTTTTAACATATTTATCCGATCTCTTGGAGGAGAAAGCTCATGTCTATGGCATTGTGAAAGGCTGCTTGCTGGCGATCCCGCTTGCCGCTTTATGCATCGCTTCCTACATGACAGGTAAAGTGATTGGGAAGAACCAGCTTCTCATGAAATGGCTTATCGTCGCAGGTCTTCTGCTGCTTGCCGGCAGTCTGCTGGTTTGTGGGCTGCTCACCTCCACGTTCCTGCTTCTGGCATGCATCAGCTTGGCAGGTATCGGAATCGGCGCCGCATTGCCTTGTCTGGATGTGATGATTACGGAAGGCATTCCGAAGGAAGAGCGGGGCACGATCACATCGATTTATAGTTCGATGCGCTTCATTGGCGTAGCGATCGGGCCGCCGCTTGCATCTATTTTGGTCAAAAGCTCGCCTGCTCTAATGTTCTATATGATCGCGGGAATCAGCATTCTAGCGGGAGCGATCGCTTTGTTCGCCATCAAGCCCCAAAAAGATAAACAAGCCCCTCTCAAGAGAGCCCTGGCTTGAGAGGCTTGAAAGGCTTGAGAACACAAACAAGCCCTATTCGTGGCCGGCGAGCAATCGCTCAATGGCCATGAATGGGCTTTTTTTGAGGGGTCAGACTGGCTCCTGCCAGGTAAATCGATAGCCAATCCCCGGCTCTGTCAGTATATATTTCGGGCGGGTCGGATCTTCCTCCAGCTTCTTCCTTAGGTGACCTACATAGACTCTGAGATACTGACTGTCAGATTCATATTGATGGCCACCCCACACCTGCTTAAGCAGTTGGCGATGCGTCATAACGCGTCCGGCGTTGATAGCCAACACTTTCAACAAGTCATACTCCGTTGGTGTCAGCTTCAACTTCTCTCCGTGCAGCTCTACGCTGCGTTGAGATAAATCAATCACGATAGGACCTAAGCGGAGCACAGGTTCGTCCTGTGTTTTGGCTGTATGCCGCAGGGCTACCCGCATGCGGGCCATAAATTCGCCCATGCCGAAAGGCTTGGTCACATAATCATCCGCGCCACGGTCGAGGGCAGCTACCTTATCTTGCTCCTGATCTTGGGCGGTCAGGATAATAATCGGCACCTGCGACCACTCCCGAATATGCTGAAGCACTTCCATACCGCTGAGATCCGGTAATCCCAAATCCAATACAATCAGATCAGGCCTTACCATCGTCGCTTGCAGCATGCCTTCTTGCCCCGTCGCAGCCTCTGCCGCTTCGAAGCCATGGGCTGTCAAGGTAACCCGCAATAATTTGCGGATCTGCGGTTCATCATCAATAATTAAAATCTTCGCTCCTGTTGCTGTCATTGCTATCCCTCTCTTGCTCAGCGAATTGTACGGGTAAACTGATATGAATGACCGTGCCGCGCTTTCCATTCAAGGTCGCTGTTATCTGTCCATGATGGGCGTCTATGATACTTTTGCAAATCGCCAGGCCAAGCCCGGTACCAGGGATATGTTTGGTCATTTGTCCTCTATAGAACTTCTCAAACACCCGCTCCAAATCGTAAGGGGCTATGCCGGTCCCCTCGTCCTTCACCGAAAGTTCCAACCGTTCTCCCTGCTGCACCGCTTCAATCACGATTTCGCTGCCTTCGGGCGAATACTTGATCGCATTGCTGATCACATTAATGAGCACTTGTTCGATGAGCACCTCATCCAGCGGCACGGAGGGCAGATCATCGGCAAGACGAACGCTCATCCTCCGATGGTGGAGCGAATCTTTCAGTTGGGCAAGCGCAACACCAACCACATCTTCGATGCCGCACCATTGTTTATTTAAGCGCAGCATGCCGCTCTCAATCCGGACCATGCCAAGCAGGTTCCCGACCAGTCTATTCATCCGCGTAGAGCCTTCCCTGATCGTCATCAACAGTTCGCGGCGGTCTTCAGGACTGAACACATCTTCGCCTTCCAGCAAGCCCGTAACCGATCCTATAATGGTGGCTAGCGGTGTGCGCAATTCATGGGAAAGCGAGTCGAGCAGCGCCGTCCGAAGCTTCTCCGACTCGGCCGTCAACTGCGCCACCTTGGCTTCGTTAGCCAGCTTGACGCGAGAGATCGCGACTGCGACCAGATCGGAGAGCGCTTCGATAATGCGGATCAGCTCCGGCATGTCAGCCATCGGCCGGTCCCCGACATACACAGCCAACACGCCATGGACTTCGCTTTCTGTATTCAAGGGAACATGCAGATCAGCTGACTCCCGCAAGGAAGCTGTGCCGCGACCGGCCCGGGCATTCTGCTTATAAACCCATGCAGCGATCGACAGATGGGATTCATCCTTGGCCCAATCAAGACTATCCTTGGAGTATGCCTCTAATTGCTGATCTCCTGCTGTAGTTGGCAAAAAAACAGCTGCCTGGGCATGCAGCGTATCAGCCACGTGCTGAACAATCTGGTTCAGCAGCACATCCAGATCCGAAATAGCTGTGATCTGCCGACTGAGCGCATACAAAGCCGCCGTGCTCGCTTCTCTCTGATGGGCTTGTTGAAATTGGCTGCGCAGCCTCGAAGCCAAGCTGGCTGTTAACGCAGCAACGGATAGAAAAACCAAAAAAGAGATCACATATCGCAAATCAGCCACATTAAGACTCAAAACAGGGGGGACAAACAAGAAATCAAAGGCTAGTACACCGACCCCCGCTGCAAAAAATGAGGGCCCTTTTCCCCAGCGCACAGCGCTAATTAACACAGGAATTAAATAAAGAAGCGCGATATTAACTAAGCCGAGGAAAGGACCACAAGCCTTTAAGAGCAAAGTCAAAACAGCAATACTCAGTGTTGTAATCCCATAATATTTCCAATAATTACTCGGGTTCTGTGTTTGATTGATCATATCTTCATTTTACCCTATTTCCGGACGTTTGCCACGATTCATAATCGGCTACAATCAGCACATCCATGTGACTGGTCAGCGGCAGAAGTTGTTTCACCGCAGCATCTTTCCAGACGATGATCTGTGTAGCGCCAACTCTGTTGGCCACGGCTGCAAAGGCATGAGGAATTTGCTTGCTTCCTGCCACTTCGCCAAATGAAAATTCACCGCCGAGCCGCTGCGTCAGCTTCTCGATAGCTTCCATCTGCCGCTCCAGCTCTTCGCTTCTGCGCGGAGCAATGAAAGTCACATGCCATGCCGCTTTCAAGCGATGAGCAATTCGAAAACCACGGCGGATCAAGCGATCCGCATGCGAAATTTCCGTGATACATACGCAAATCACTTCTTTCCGTCTCCATGGCCCGCGAAGCGAGCTCTTCCGTTCCATAGATTCCAGCCGTTCATCTACATCATCCGCGATTTCACGTAAAGCGAGCTCACGCAAAGCGATCAGATTTCCCGTTTTGAAAAAGTTATTCAGCGCTTGATCAACCTTCACCATCGCATAAATCTTCCCTTCCCTCATGCGAAGCTGCAGGGCTTGGGGGGCAACGTCGATTAATTGCACTTCATCCGCGGTTCGCAGAATGCTGTCTGGAACGGTCTCGCGAACCCTAATCCCTGTAATCTGCTCGACCGCATCATTCAAGCTTTCCAAGTGCTGCACGTTCATCGTGGCAATCACCGAAATACCTGCTTCCAGGATCTCCAGCACATCTTCATACCTTTTTTTATGCTTGCTGCCCGGTACATTGGAATGCGCTAGTTCATCTACCAGAACCACTTCGGGTCGAAGTTCGATGATAGCAGCTGTATCCATCTCCTCCAACTTGACGCCCTGATACCTGATTTCTTCTCTGGGCAGGACAGCGAGATCGCCAATCTGCGCAATGGTTTCTTTTCTCCCATGGGTTTCGAGCAACCCAACTTTCACGTCAATCCCTTTCCTGAGTAGATCATTGCCTTCCCGCAGCATGGTGTAGGTTTTCCCGACACCCGGAGCAGCGCCGATATACACTTTGAATCTGCCTCGCTTGATCTCCCCAATCTTCTCCTCCACTTCCTGCTTGCTGAGACGCTTATACTTGTAGGCTTCCTTCTGCGTATGGATATGGGCTGGAAGGATTCGTTCCCCTTCGTGTGAAGCGCGATCCGCCACCAGGAATACATCGATATTGCGTGTTCTTTTCAAAAGGCCATTAATTACTGATCCCTGCAGCAAGGTTTGCCATTTGGTCTGCTTGGAGTGGCCTAGGACCAGACGTGTTACTTTATGCGCGACAGCATAATCCACTAGCGTTCGCGGAATCGAACGGCGGGAGCGCAGGGGCAATTCTTCGAATTTGGCGCCTATTTTATGGACAAGCTTCATCATGGATTTGCGGAAAGCCGTTGCTTCCTTTGTCAGAGGTTTATTGAATTTACGCAGCGTAACCACATGCAAATCTCCATTTAAGCGTTTAGCGATCTGCTGACCTCTACGCACATAAATCGAGCCATTCCAGTGATATTGCGTCGTTACCAAAATGCGCTCGGTCGCCCCGGATGGCCCCATATAGCCCATTTCTTCGCGGTGTGCTTCCAATGAATCATTCACATCCTCGGCAACAAGACGAAGGGCCAACTCGCGAAGCACGCCTAAATTGCCGCGCTGAAATAAGGCTGAATCCCGACTGACTCTCAAATGGCCTTCTTCCAGTCGGTTCAAGATCGTTTCCGGTGTCGCATCAATTAATCGCACCTCATCGGCCAGTTCCAATGTATCCGAGGGGACACAGGGACCGACTTCAATTCCGGTCAGCTTATGCGCTACCTCCATCGCCTCTTCCAGCTCATACACATTGACGGTTGTAATGACACTAATGTCATGAGCGAGCAAGAACTTAATATCCTCCAAGCGGGAGGGGAATCTGGCGCCTTCTCGATTGCAATGGGCGAGCCCATCTACGAGAACTACCTCAGGATTTCGCTCAATCAGGGCATCCAGGTTCAAATCCTTTTGTTCCCTGCCGTCTTTGCTCCAATGAATGCTCGGAACCCTTTCCAGATCACCTAATTGTTCCACGGTTTCGGGCCTCTGAAGTGTAGATACCGCACAGATCACGACATCGATCCCCTGCTGCTTGAGATTATGCCCCTCGCGAAGCATATGATAGGTTTTCCCCGACCCGCTAACCGCCCCGATATAGATTTTCAAGCTGCCTCGATGTAATTTGGAGATGGATAATAGAATTTCTTCCGGTGTTTTCCTTTTGAACCCTTCCAAGTGACATCATGCTCCTTAGCTAAAATGACGCAGACAGCCACCCCCGTTAAATACGAGAGTGGCTTGCCTGCTAACTCACAATTTCACTTGCTTCAGCAGTTCTCTATTTAATTCGGTCACATTCACCCTAGGTTCTCCGAATATACCGAGCTGACGCGTCTTGGCCAGTCGATCTACCAGATCATTGAGGGTTGTCTCCGCAAGGCCTGTTGCTTGGCTAATTCTCGGCACTTGTGCTTTAGCGCCCTCCGGCGATAAATCCGGATCGAAGCCGGAACCCGAGATGGTTACCAACTCCGCCGGGATATCCGTTAGCTTGGGATTTTCCTTCTTCCAAGCTTCTACCTTCTCCGCCATGGCTGCCGCATAATCGCTTGAGGCTACGGCTGTATTCGAGCCCGAGGAAGCGGTCGGATCGTAGTTGGCTGCCGATGCTCGGGGTTGGAAAAGCTTCGGTGACTCGAAGCCTTGTGCCAATAATTCAGAGCCGCGCACTACGCCATCCGTTTCTATCAGACTTCCATTTGCTTGTTTGGGAAATAAGACCTGAGCCACACCTGTCGTTGCCAACGGATAAATAAGCCCGCAGACAAGCATGAACAATAAAGAAACACGAACAGCTATCCAAACCGATTTCATAACGCTATCTCCTCGTTTCTCTTTCTCTTTACACGATGTTTAGGCCGTGAAGCACCCAATCAATGATTTTAATCCCGATGAAAGGCACCACGACACCACCTATTCCGTACAAAAGCACATTGCGCGACAACAATTTATCCGCTGACATCGCCCGATATTTGACGCCCTTCATTGCAATAGGAATCAATAGAGGGATGATAATGGCATTAAAGATGAGCGCTGATAGAATGGCCGATTCCGGTGAAGCGAGTTTCATAATATTCAAAGCTTGCAGCTGCGGCATAGCCAAGATAAACATCGCAGGAATGATGGCAAAATACTTCGCGATGTCGTTTGCAATGGAGAAAGTCGTCAGAGCACCACGGGTAATCAACAGTTGTTTACCGATGGAAATGACCGAAAGCAGCTTCGTCGGATCCGAATCCAGATCGATCATGTTGGCCGCTTCCTTCGCGGCCATCGTGCCTGAATTCATCGCAAGCCCTACATCAGCTTGAGCAAGTGCAGGCGCATCATTCGTGCCGTCGCCGGTCATCGCGACCAGCTTGCCTTCCTGCTGCTCTTTTTTGATAGCCGCAATTTTATCCTCCGGCTTGGCTTCGGCTATGAATTCATCTACGCCCGCTTCCAGGGCGATCGTTGCCGCTGTCAGGGGGTTATCCCCTGTACACATAACCGTCTTGATGCCCATCGCCCGCAGCTCAGCGAATCGTTCTTTCAAGCCCGGCTTTACCGTATCCTTCAAGTAGATCACGCCGTAGATCCGCTCGTTGACCGCGACAGCCAGCGGAGTTCCGCCTGCTTTGGCAATGCGGTTCGTCATCGTTTCCAAATCACTCGGAATGGGACCGCCCAGCGCCGTGACATACTTTTTGATCGCATCCACAGCGCCTTTGCGCACTTGAACGCCACCTTGTAAATTAAGCCCCGACATCCGCGTTTCCGCTGAAAAATCAACCACTTCCGCGCCCTCATAGGCGTCGGATTGCCAAGATTCACCCAGTCTGTTCGCCAGCTCAACAATCGATCGCCCTTCTGGCGTTTCATCTTTGACAGAAGCTTGCAGCGCACTGAAAATCATCGCTTTGGCATGCACGCCGCCCACCGGTATGAACTCTGCGGCCATCCGATTCCCGAAGGTAATGGTGCCCGTTTTATCGAGAATCATCGTGTCGATATCGCCTGCGGCTTCCACGGCTTTCCCTGACATCGCCAGCACGTTGAACTGGGTTACGCGGTCCATCCCGGCGATCCCAATCGCCGACAACAAGCCGCCGATCGTCGTCGGAATGAGACAGACTAACAGCGCAATCAGTGTGGAAATTTCTAATTTCACGTTCAAATATTGCGCCATGGGCACCATCGTTATGATAACGATTAAGAAGATCAGCGTTAACACGGCAAGCAGTGTCGTTAAGGCAATTTCATTCGGCGTTTTCTGCCGCTTGGCACCTTCCACGAGCGCAATCATGCGGTCCAGGAACGATTCGCCGGGGTCCGTCATAACTTTCACGACGATGTAGTCCGATGCGACACGCGTTCCTCCTGTCACGGATGAGAAGTCCCCGCCTGCTTCCTTAATCACGGGGGCCGATTCACCTGTTATGGCGGATTCATCAATGGAGGCCAAGCCTTCCACGATCTCGCCATCTGACGGAATGATTTCCCCCATCTCAATTCGGACGAAGTCGCCTTTGCGCAGGGAAGTTGACGATACTTCCTTAAAGCTGCCATCTTTAAGCACCAAGCGGGCTTTGGTGTCCGATTTCGTCTTCCGCAGGGAGTCAGCCTGCGCTTTCCCGCGTCCTTCCGCCAAAGCTTCCGCGAAATTCGCGAAAAGCAAAGTGAAGAGCAGGATCAGGAACACAGCCAGATTGTATCCTCTGCCTACCTCCGTCGAGCCAAATAGATCCGGCATGATCGAAAGCAACATGGTGATCAGAGTACCAATCTCCACGACAAACATGACCGGATTCTTCATCATGACCCAAGGATTTAATTTCTTAAAGGAATCAAGGATCGCTTGACTCACCATTTCTTTTGTTAGTGTTTTTTTACGTTCCACAGTCATGGAAGTCCTCCTAATCTAGGGACCTTTGAGCATTCTCAAAGTCTCCCTCTCCTGCATCTATCCTTAACGCGCTGCCAAATGTTCAGCAATCGGCCCGAGTGTCAGCGCCGGGAAGAACGTGAGAGCACCGATAACGACTATGATCATTATTAAAATCCCCATAAATAGCGGTGTATCCGTACGCAGTGTGCCCGTCGTTACCGGAACAACCCGTTTGGTTGCTAGAGAACCTGCAATAGCCAGCATCGCAATCATCGAAATGTAACGGCCAAACAGCATGACCATCCCAATCCCTATATTGTAAAAATTCGTGTTCGCGCTCAAGCCGCCAAAAGCAGAACCATTATTCGCTGCGCCTGACGTGAAAGCATATAACACTTCCGATAGGCCATGCATCCCCTGATTGGATATCGACGCAATGGACTCGGGGCGCAGGAGTGCCAAGGCGGTCGGCGCCAGGATGATCAGCGGATGGGTCAAGATGGCAATGGCTGCCAGCTTAACCTCCTTGCCTTCAATCTTTTTGCCCAGGAATTCCGGCGTACGCCCCACCATCAATCCACAAATGAAGACCGCTAAGATCAAATAAAGCAAACCGTTCAGTAAGCCGACACCTTTGCCGCCGAATACGTTGTTCAGCATCATCTCTGCGAGTGGCGCAATGCTTCCGAGCGGTGTCAGCGATTCATGCATCGCGTTCACGCTTCCTGTGGTGGCCGCTGTCGTCACGGCTGAAAACAGTGCCGTTTCAGAAATCCCAAATCGCACTTCCTTGCCTTCCATATTGCCGTGCACTCCCATTGCATCAACCGCAGGCACGCCTTTGTACTCTGCATAGAAAACGGTAGCCAGCATCACGATAAATATGATCCCCATGGCCGCAAAGATCGTCCAGCCTTGCTTCTTGTTCTTGATCATTAAGCCGAATGCGTATACCAGTGAGGTAGGCAGCAGCATCATGCACAGGAGATGAATGAGATTCGTCAGCGGCGTAGGATTCTCAAAAGGATGTGCTGCGTTCGTCCCGAACCAGCCGCCCCCGTTCGTTCCGAGATGCTTGATGGCTTCCAGCGAAGCTACTAAACCACGCGTGATCGTTTGCTGAGCTCCCTCCAGCGTAGTTGCCTGCACAGCTCCCAGAAGCGTTTGTGGAATACCTTGAAACACTAGAATCAGCGCTACCACAAAGCTCAGCGGCAGAAAAACACGCGTAATCGCTCTTGTCATATCCACGTAGAAATTACCCAGATTATCTTGACGGCCAACTAGGCCGCGGATGAATGCTACTGCAACTGCAAAGCCGGTTGCCGCCGAAGTAAACATCGGAAACGTAATGGCAATCATCTGAGACAAATAGGACAGTGTGTTCTCACCACTGTAAGCTTGCCAGTTCGTATTCGTTATGAAGGAAACGGCTGTATTAAAAGCCAGAGCCGGCGGCATATTCGCGATATCATCCGGATTCAGCGGCAAATATTTCTGCAGGCGAAACACCGTATAGATGAGGAGCAGCATCACCAGATTGACCAGGAGCACTGCGCCTATATACTTTTTCCACCCCATCGCTTCCTCTTCTTTAACTCCCATAATCCGATAGAATACACGTTCTATAGGAGCAAAAATCCGATCAAGGCCACTCTTCTCATAGCCAAAAACGTTGACCAAGTAACTTCCCACAGGTTTCACCAACAGCATGATAATCCCCAGCGTGATGACTACTTGCAATAATCCCATACCCATAATAGGTTCTCCCCCTGCTTACCCAAGCTCATATTCAATATTTAAAATTTCTCCGGCTTCACCAGAACAAAACCAAGATACACCATGATGGCTGCTGCTATACATCCAATGACGATCATCTGATAGCCTCCTAACCGTTTGTTCGCGAGCTGCCTGAGTGGCAGACCTGCGTTTAAGCTTTTTCGCAATATTGGGAGAATCCCCAGAACGCCAGAAATGTGACTGCGAGAAGTAAGATCATCGTGACATCGTTGTACATACCACACCTCCTTTTCCCTATTCGTCCGCAGCAGATAGAAGAAACTTCACATCGCCGTTTTTGGAATAAATGACGTAATCTGCACCGAGCCCTTTGTAAATCAATCTTGGATTCAGACTTTGGGTAATCACATAAATCGGCCCCGAAGTCCAACCGCGGCATAGCCCAATGTACCGACAGCACAGAGGCAAGCTTTCCTCGAAAATAATAACTTTCCCAACGGGATAGTCCGGTAGATCGGGTGGATTGGAACCCCCGGCTTCCGTCGTATCCACTTGGATAATTTGCTGCACACCCAACTCAAGAAATCGCAGCCGCTCTAGCTTGTTATTGGTGACTGCGATATAAGGCAGACCCAGCAACTTGGCTTGCTTCATGAAATTTTCGCCTGCTTTGGTAGGCGCAGCAATCAGCCAAACATCGTTATGCATGACGATCACCGTCCCTCTTCCTGAAACATTGTAACGCCGTATCGCATAAAAATGAGGTAAAGAATAGCAGGCATCCGTATAAAAAAAGCATAAAAATGCTCATTGAAGGCGTCTCCCCGCCTCTTAAGGATTTACCCGATATAGGTCATCGAACGAGAAATAAGGCTGCCTCATGAGGTTGAAAACCTCGTGAGACAGCCTTTGATTTGTTCGTATCTTGGCGGCGCACTCGAACAGGAATTCCTCCTGTTCGTTATAAAAGAAGCTGCGCGGCACTCTCGTTAGTTGATAGTAGCATACTGCTGAATAGCTGCATTAATGCGTTCGCGGCAAGCCAGAACCCACTCTGCTTCCTTCGGATATACCGCGAAAGTAATCGGCTCATCCGCACCTTCTTCCATGAGTGCCACTGTCCGCTCCCTGCCGATCTGCGATTCGAGCAGCTCCAGCGCCCGTAAATCCTGCAGCGCCTCGCGGAAGACTTCGAGCCTTAGCGAATCCAGCGGCGTCCCGTCCTCTCCTGGATAAACAACGAAGGGATCCCCTGCCGGGAAGCCATAATTGGCATCGGTGTTACGATAGGGATCAATTGCAAAGCGCGAGTATTGAGCAAACCAGAAGTTAAAGCCCCAATGCAGAAATCCACTGATACGGAATTTGTAGAGCTGTAAGCCAAAAACGCGATTGCGGGCAGAAGGCATACAAATAAATCGATTAGCTACGTCTATATATTGAGCACAACAGTAATAAGTCCATAAATTCGTTACCTCGTGTTCCAGGAACGGCGTGATGTGATTATTCGCTACAATGGGCGTTTCGATGAGTCCTTGCTCATAATAAAAATACTCGGATAACGCATCCATAGAGGGTATCTCGCCCATGAACTGTTTGACCCAACGGCTCGCACTTCCATACGTAGCCAAATGATCGGTCATCGGCTCGTCCGAAATGTGATAATACACACGCTCCATCAATCCATTCTCCCTAATGAAAACGACCAACTCCGGTAAAAACTGAGCCAGAAAGCTTTTATAGGCTTCTCCCGTGGCATCCGTTTCCCAACCGAAGATTTGCTTGGTTTGGCCATCCTCTACCGCGATAATCTTGGGTGCGTGCTTGGCGCCCCATTGGGTGAATAGATGCGACAGCTCGAAGTAGCGGACGTTATTCCGATTACACATGTCGACCCAACGCTTCAACCGTTCGAACCCGAATGTGTAGGTCTCGCCGGATTTGCTCACGTCTACGAGTTGAACGGTAGGCCGCTCCCCGCCGATCTTCGTATCCAATGGAGGTGTGAAAATGGGCGTAAGCAGCATGTTGATCCCATGATCCACTGCCGTTTTGACGTAGGATTCAACGATTTCCCAATACCGCTCGCTGAATACGTCGACCTTGTAGTATACAGCCAGACAATCGGTATGAAACCATTCGGTATGGATCAGCTTCTGTTCCGGCAATGCCGCTTCCAATACTTCGAGTTCAAACGTTTCGCGGGACAACAATTCGCCCCCAGGCGTCTTGAATACAACCACTATTGGATATTTGCCAGGCTTCACTTCTTCAGCCAGATGAACAGTTACCCAGAGCGATCGCCATTGCTTGGGAATCCCCACGATATCATCAGACAGGGCCAAGGGAACTAGCAGATCGGGGTACAATCCCGGTGCATCGCGAAGCAAATTATCATCGTGATCTGGATAGTTGGGGAATTCAGCTGGCACCATTTGCACGCTGCGAAGCCTAATGTGTGAAGTCAGTTTGGATTCCACATCGACGCGTACCTGTTGTTGCGTGAGTGGTGAACGATAAGCAACCTGGAAGGAGAAGATCTCCTTCTGCAAGGCTGATGCGCGTTGATAGGGTACGGCATGCAGCTCTTCATCCGGAAATACTTTCTCGAGTGAACTAATACTGCGGGTTTCTAGCATGGATTGGTTGGTAGACAAGGAAATCCTCCTTATAATTCGATCTTCGTATTATGATAGCGTTTACTTCCTTCTTACTATACCGCATGCTGGTATATAATAACATATTTCTACTTCTGTTTAGCTATCCTCATTTTTAGCGGACTTCCTAAGCTAGCAATCAGCAGCTTTAGTCCCCCTCTTTCTGCGCTAGAATGAGATATAAGCTTGAGAATGATCAAATAGATACGTTCGATCAGATAAGAAACTTTCAACTTTTTTCCCTTTGGATGCGTGCTCAAGCTTTGCCGCCAGATCGATCAAAGCCGACGAAATGACATGTGTTCTAATTTCTCCCCACACGGCCTCTTTTTGATGAACATACGCCAAACCGTCCGCAAGTGTGAGACCTTTGATCCGTTGAAAAACGACAGCCCACTGAACGAAATCGCCCTTCAAGTTGCCGCACGGAATCTGAAATTCACCTAACCCCCATGCTCCCAAATTGGTTGTAATGGTGAGTAAACCGCAATGACATTCATCGCTATGACCAGGCAGCATTCTATCTGACAGCTCACAGTCGAACTGGAAACATTCAATACGGGTAATGATGCAGGTCTCGGGAATCATCTTCTTGTCACTCTCCTCAAATTTTGTTGAGAGGAATGTTACGCCTTTTGATCCGATGTGTAAAAGTCGGTGGAACGACTTCACTTCCTATATTTCACCATAAAGCTATATTGAAAGCGCACTCAAATGTAGCTGTCCTATATTTTCGCTATAAATGCTCCGGTATTCTTCCATTTCCAGCCGTTTGCGACCTTATGAAGTTCAAATTCTATGATTCCAGTGTGTCTATGAAAATAGGCCATTTCGCATTTTTACTTGTTTTTTATGCGTTTGTCCCTTATTTTTTACCCCATTTTTATAGAATTCAGCGTTACGATTATTGGGTGTACAACGCGAGTTTCATCCGCTCATTCAACCCGACAATCCAATCCAAAGGAGCAATGCTATGGCTTCCTCTCGCCAATATTATTTAGGGTTAGCCCCTGATCTGTTAAATCCGCTTCATTTAGCTTACGAGTGGTTTGGTGTGTTGTGGCTGGAAGAAAATCATCATTTCCCTGTTATTGTCGGATATTGGTTCTCCAAAGACAGGTCTGAGATCCTGCAAAATGCCATCCTGTCCGGCTTCACCACATGGAAAGAGAAATCCGATCATTTCATCATCATGAATATGTATCAGGCCATCCGCAGAAAACAAAGCGAACAGGACTGGACTGGGCGCAGCCGCTTATCCATCAGAACACTGTTCACATCCCCTTGGAAGGAAACTCCGCCAGGGTTGTACATCATCAAATCGCGAGACGTGTACCCCCTGCATGCTTCCGCCGTATGCAAGAAAAAGTTTTTCGTATGGCTGGAGCACGCAGCTGTATGTGAAACAGAGAAAGACCTGCAAATGTTCACGAAAAAAGTGCATGACGCCTATGCTCGCGATTGCAGTGGCGGTCGCAGTCGCAATTGAGATTGCGGTCGGGGCTGTGGTCGGGGCTGCGATCGGGGCTGCGGTCGGGGCTGCGGTCGCGGTTGAGGCTGCGGCTAGCTGTCTTATTTCCACCTATCTCCCCTACAAAGCTTCGATCATCGGCATGTCGGGGCTTTTCGCGCACCAATCGCATCCATCACACTTGTCAAACTTGTCGTATCTATCACACATTTCACCTTTCCACCTATCACACTTGTCTCTCTTACCGTACCTGTCACACTTTTCGCTATTTTCACCCCTATCACACTTTTCTCCCTTATCGAACCTACCACATTCTTCGCCTTACCACACCCGTCACACTTTTCGCTATTTTCACCCCTATCACACTTGTCTCTCTTATCGAACCTACCACATTCTTCGCCTTATCACACCCGTCACACTTTTCGCTATTTTCACCCCTATCACACTTTTCTCCCTTACCGCACCTACCACACCTTGCACAGACTTAGGCGAGATGGCTGAAAAGCACAAAAAGGCTGTCTCAAAGCCCAGTGGAATGGATCTTGAGGCAAGCCCCATAACGAACTCAATATGCTTTATTTGATCAAAATCGGGCATTTTGAAAATCTAATGAATTCCGGAGACGTTATTTCAAGCAAAAGATCACTTTTCCGCCTATGAATCACTCCATAACGCCATTCCAGTTCATTAGATTTCAAAACAAGCCATTTTCTCGTCTATAAGCATCATACAAGTTCGTTAGAATATCCGATTGATTATGCGTAGGCTCGGCGGTGCGCAGTTCTGACTGTTATCGCAGTCTTTCGCTGGTTTAGAAGCAGCTCCTACTCGCCCGAAGAATTATCATCCAACAACACCTGCTACTTTTTCAAATGGTAAGGCACCGTCGTCACGACCAGATTCCTGCGATACAGCAGGAACGCCCGAATCAGCAAGCTGGATTGATTATGGAGAATGTTCTGCCAGCTTTTCTTGGGAATGAACTGTGGAATCAAGACGGTCACACGGAAATTGGACTCGTTCGCTTTATGCTCCACCGTGTCGATAAACTTCGTTAGCGGATGGATGATGCTGCGGTAATGGGAATGCAGTGTGACTAGGCGGACATCGGGCTGCCAATTCTCCCATTTCTCAGCGAACTGCTTCTCCGTGTCCCGGTCGAAAGCAACATACACGGCAATTATTTGATCCGGCGCAAGAGACTTGGCATAGTTCAAGGAGTTCTCAACGACATGCGTGATTCCCGCGACGGGCACAATCATGATATTCCCTTCAATCGGGATCGCCGGCTCGCAAGTCGTAATCCGCAGTTGCTCGCCAACGGCCTCGTAGTGCTTTTTGATCCGATGAAAGATCATCACGATCAAAGGCAGGAAGATCAAGACGGTCCACACCTGGCCGAACTTGGTCAAAAAGAAGATCATCATCACCGTGAAGCTGATCAGCGCCCCTACCAAATTAACCGTTAATTTGACGATCCAGCCTCTGGGCTTCTCGCGAAGCCATTTCACCAGCATCCCCGTCTGCGCAAGGGTGAAAGGAATGAACACCCCGACGGCGTACAGCGGGATGAGATGCTCTGTCCTGCCTTTGAAGGCGATAATCAGCAGGATGGACGCCACGGCCAGGAAAATGATCCCGTTGGAATAGCCCAAACGATCTCCCCGGATGGTGAACATCCGCGCAATGAACTTATCCTTGGCCAAGTTGACCGCCAGCAGCGGGAAGGCCGAGTACCCCGTATTCGCGGCGAGCACAAGAATCATAGCTGTTGTTCCCTGCACGCAATAATACATCCAATTGCGCCCGAACGTTTGCGAGGCGATCTGGGAAACGACCGTCTCCTGCGCTTTGGGCGCAATGCCATAATAATAGGCAAGGTACACGACGCCGGAGAATAAAAGTGCAAGCAGCAGTCCCATGGCGGCTAGCGTTTTGGAAGCATTGTTCGGCCCAGGGTCCTTGAAGTTAGGGATGGCGTTGGAGATCGCTTCGACCCCCGTTAAGGCTGAGCTCCCGGAGGCAAATGCTTTTAACAGCAGAAACAGCGAAATGCCAGCAACCGGCGTCCCCAAAGGCACATGATTCGTGGCAGAAACAGTCCCAGTCAGGATGTGATACAGGCCTGCGCCAATTAAAACAAATAATGCCAAGATAAATAAATAGACCGGATAAGCCAGAATTGAGGCGGACTCCGTGATTCCCCGCAGATTTAGAATCGTTATGAGGATGACTAATGTAATGGCAATTTCCACATTGTACGGGTGCAAGTGCGGGAATGCAGAGGTGATAGCATCTGTCCCCGCTGAAATACTAACCGCAACTGTGAGAATATAGTCGACCAACAAGGAACCCCCGGCCAGCAAACCAGCGTTCACGCCCAGGTTTTCCTTCGAAACGACGTACGCCCCGCCACCATGCGGATAGGCATATATGATTTGCCGATAGGACAATATCAGCGCCAGCAAGAGGACAAGCACGCCTACCGCAATAGGGATCGTGTACCAGAAAGCAACGGCCCCAATCGTAATCAGCACAATTAAAATTTGCTCAGGCCCATAGGCAACCGAGGATAACGCATCCGAAGAGAGGATGGCTAACGCTTTGGTCTTATTCAGCTTTTGTTCCCCTAGATCCGCTGACTTTAACGGCTGACCGATTAGAAATCTCTTCAATGCATACCACATAACGCCACCACCATCTCAGTTAAGATCACCTTAGTATTACCCCGCTTTTGTGAAAAAGAACCAAGTCATCCAACTTTAATTTGCTCTATTTAAGCCTGCCAGATGTGATAAAATGGAAAAGGATACGCTGTACATCAGTCTACCGCTTGGGTGGTGAATTATGTGATAGATAGGTCCTCTACGATTAGGCATGCTGCGTTTCGCGAACTGTCTCCGAGCGTGCATTGGGCGCAGATCCATCAGCGAACGCCTCAATTCAAATGGTCCCGGCGCATGTATGACTTTGAATTCCTGTATATTCTGCAAGGGGAAATCCAGGTCACTTTATTGGACGAATCCTTCCTCGTGCCGGCGGAGCATCTGTTGTTCCTGCCTGCCAGCGTCCATCATCATATCGAGATTTTGACGGAACCCTATGTGCAGCTGCTCGGCATTCATTTCGATTTCTTCGATGATTTGTCCGTCAAGCAGGCTGAGCTCGTGGTGGATGAGACCCATCCATTTGACGATTCCTTCTGCGCGATGCCCTATATCGACGGCCAGCCGATTCTTCCCTATCGGTATGCCATTCATTTGCCTCCGGCCATTGTGTCCGTGATGGAGACTGTTATTCAGGAAACGAATGACCAGAAGATGGGCTACGAAATGGTCTGCCGCGGACTTATGCTGCAAATGCTAACGCTGCTCATTCGGCATCATGATGAAACGAACCGCACCCATCACCCCAAATATCAAGAAAGCCTACACCACTTAGCCCATGAACTGCAAACACAGTATCGAAAAAAGTGGACCAACGGAGAGATGGCCGCTTTGATCAATGTTCATGAAGACTATATGAGTAAGCTTTTTAAAGATAGTATGGGTATGAGTCCGAATAAATACCTGCAATCTATTCGCCATCAACACGCGAAGCGCTTGCTTCGTGAAACGGATGATAAAATCGAGTTCATCGCGATGGACATCGGCTATGAGGATTTTCATTATTTCAGCCGTATTTTCAAAAAGTGGGAAGGCATTTCCGCTCAACAATACCGCAAATTTGCGCAAATGATTTAAGACGGCACTCAAGCCTGACTTTTGCGATAATCGGACGGATAGCTCAGGCAATTTTCCACAAATAGCTTGGTAAAGTGCCGCGTGCTGTAATAACCCACCTTCTCCGCGATCTGCTTCACCTGCAAATTGGTATTCAGCAGCAGTTCCTTGGCTTTCAGCATGCGGATATTCGTCAAATACTTCACAAATGGCGTCCCTGTTTTCTTATGAAACAATGTGCTCAAATAATTCGCCGAGACGTTCAATTGATGGGCAATTTGGCCGATCCCGACGTCCTCCATATAATGCTGCTCGAGATAATGAACGACCTGCTCAATTAAATCAGCCGTTACCGGTTCTCTAGGCTTAATCTCCAGCAGCCGACTTTCTCCCAAGCTCCGCAGCTCCTTCATCATCTCCTCTTGGGTCAAAGGAGCAGCCGCGGCAATCCCCAAAGCATGCTGCATAAACAGCTGGACTGCACATCGATAAGTATCCTGATTAAGCCATGCCGCTTGCGGCCAAACCCCTTCCATCTCGCTGACGGCGCTTAGGTAATTCAAATACCCCCTAATCTGCAGATGATGCTTGATCGAGCAGAGCAGGTGGCTAGCTCTCACCTTCAGGTCATCGCCTGCCTCCGTCTGAAGCTCCGCATACGCAAGCCTCCGCCCAACTCCGCATACTGCGCGCAAACTGTTCCATAATCCCAACTGTCCAAGCTGTTGATTCAAGGCATCGAAGCCGTGGCATTCTGCGGTTTGCAGAATCGTGATTGCCGCTGCGCCTTGAAGGCTGTTCCCTGCCCTATCCGCCAGCGCATCAAAAAAGTGATGCACCTGCTCCTTGCTAGCCAGCCCCTTCGCTGGGTCCCAGGAACCGATGACAGCGAGATCGCCGCTCAGTAAAGAGATCATAGCGAAATTCATGCCATATACAAGCTGACTGTGCATGCATCCACGGAGATCGTCATAGAAACGGCTTGTAATATCCGACAATGCCTTCCCGGTACAGGTCGTATCAAAGAGACATATCGCCCCGATAAACCATCCCTGCACAAAAATGCTGTCCAACTCCTCGAACTTCATGGAAGTAAGCCCATTGCACAGAGCGAACGAGCTGTTCTCAAACTGCTGATTCAGCATGCGGATGAATTCTTTGTTATCTTTGGCCGTATTCGCGAGCGCACGCTCCAGCTCAACAGGATTCACCGGTTTGAGCAAATATTCCGATGCTCCCAGCTTCATTGCTTCCTGTGCGTAGGCAAAATCCGAATAGCCGCTCAAAATAATCCACTTCGTACAGGGCGAAATGACCCTTCCGAGCTGCATCGCCTCCAGCCCGCTCATGCGCGGCATACGGATATCGATAATCGCTACATTAGGCCTATGCTCCTTGACCAGATCAAGCAGTTCCTCTCCATTGGAAGCTTCACCTGCAAGCTGCCATGATGTCTCCACATCCTGAACCATGCTTAGGATACTGGCGCGAATCAAGCTCTCATCATCGGCGATAATTAGTTTCACGCTCGTTTCACATCCTTTAGCGGAATGAGAATCTGTACCTTCGTTCCTTCATTAATGCTGCTATGCAGCCACATAGAAGCACCTTCATAGGAGAGCTGCAACCGTTCTCTCACATTGCGAATCCCGAGTCCCTCCTGCTTGCTGGCAGAGTCGAATCCCACGCCGTTATCGCTGATTTGAATGCTTAAGATTTCTTCGCCGCTGGCGGTCCCCTGAATGTGAATATCCATGCGCAGCTCGCACTCGTGATCACACGGCTCAATGCCATGAATAATCGCATTCTCCATCATCGGCTGCAGCAGCAGCTTGGGAATCAGAATGGACAGCGCCCTTGGATCGCAGATGACATGCACCTGGAGACGGTCCCCGAAGCGCAGCTGTTGCAGCCCGCAGTATTTGTTGATGAATTCGATTTCCTCTTGCAGTTGCGCCCAATCGTTATGTTCCAGCGTATAGCGCAGCATGCCGCTCAAGGACAAGATAGCCTTCTCCAGCTGCATGCTTTGTCCCGTTCGATTGAGGCCGATGAAGCCATTTAACGTGTTGTATAGAAAATGAGGCTGAATCTGCGATTGCAGCGCCCGATACTCCGCGTTCCGCTGACCGAGCACCGCTTTGTATTCCCGATCAATCAGCTCCCCGAGCTTGGAGATCATCGTATTCAGATTCGTGCCAAGCTGCGAAATTTCATCGTTGCCTTTGACCTGGTAGCCTGTCGTCAGATCCCCGCGCTGAACGCGTTTCATCACCTGAATCATGCGCTTAAAAGGGGTCACGATCCAGTGCGAGACCGTGAAGTACAGAATCAGCGCAATCAGCAAACCGCTGGCGGCAAAGGCAAAGCCAAGCCAATACACGCGCTGCAAGTGGGATTCGATGAAAGCCTCGGGCGAGAGTATCGCAATCGTCCACTTGGACCGGCTGATCGTCTCGCGCACGACGGAATACGACGCTTTCTCCGCCTTCACAGTGTGGCTGCCCGAAGCGACTTGTCCTTGCAGTTCCGGGGAAATGGGATGATTGGCGTAGATCAACTGCTCATTGTCATCCAGGATAACGACGACTGCGCCCGCGCTCAGACGGATGCCTTTCATCATTTGATCCAGCAGCACGGTATCCGCATCCGCCATAATAATGCCGAGCGGACGACTGGAATCCGGGTCCTTAATCAGTCGAGCGACAGAGAACACCTCAGCGCCCGCGAGATTCAAATAGTCCTGCTGATGAACGCCTGTGAAGGCAACGTTCCCATCGGCCTTGAGCGCCTTCTGGTACCAATCCTGCCTGGCGAAAGGAAACCCTTTGACCACTTGGTCGGAGTAGCTGTTCGGCGGTGTTATATAAACAGAACCATCCATCGGCAGAAGAATGGTCCCCAGTATGTCCTTGCGCATATTGCGCAAATAATTCGGCAGCGTCTTATTCAGCATCTCTTCCGCCTCATATTGCTCGAAAGGGGTTAGCTGGTTCCACTGCTGTGACGTAGACTTCAATTTCAAGGCCCGCATGACTTCATTATTCAAATAGGGCGTTACCGTCATACGCTCCAAATCGTCCAGATACGTTTGAATATCGAACGTCAACGCCGTCAAAGTCCCCTCCAGCAGAGAGGACTCCTGTTCTTTAATCAGATGAAGGTAATAGGAGGGCAGCTGAATCACGATACCGACAATCGGAATCACAATCGTGATGAAGAAAAGCAGCGATAAGCGCAGTCGAATGGATTGCCTGATGGTATCCCCTCCCAAAGTTATCCACAACTAACCTTTGATCGCCCCCGACGCAAGCCCGGAAACGAAGTACCGCTGCAGAAATAAGTACACGATCGTCATCGGAATCGCCCCCATGAACGACCCGGCAGCCACCCAGCCGACATTGCTCGTATATTGCCCGAAGAATGTTGAAAGCGCTACCGTAATCGTTCGCATATCTGGCTTTTGCAGGAAAAAGATCGAGAACTGGTAATCGTTCCACACAGCGACCCCGGACAAAATAATAACCGTAGCCGTCACCGGCTTGAGCAGCGGCAGGATCACGGTAAAAAATAGCTGAAACCGCCCTGCGCCATCGATCATCGCCGCCTCATCCAAATCCCGGGGAATCGTGCTGATGAAGCCCGTGTACAAGAAGATGGTCATCGGCAAATTAAAGGTGATGAACAGCATAATAATTCCCCAATACTGATTCATCCCGCCAATATCTACCATAAACTTATACAACGGCACCAGAATAGTCAATGGAGGAACAATCAAAGCAGAGACGAATACCGCATACATCAATTTGTTCCACGTCGTTTGACGCCGGGCAAGCGGATAGGCCGCAATGGAGCCGATCACGACAATCAGGATGACCGAAATAAATGTTACGATAAAGTTGCTGCGGAACGCATCCCCCAGATGCGCTTCCCGCCAGGCATCCCGGAAATTATCGATGTAGAAGTAGCCCGGCATCATCCACTTGGAACTGACATCGTCGAACGCTTTGAGTGACGTTGTGACGAGAATATAGAAAGGCAGAATATGAATCAGACAAATAACCAAGGAGAGAATCGTCAGCCAAGGCTTCTTTTTCATCACGCGTTGACCTCCCTTTTTCTCAGGAATAAGAGTGCAGAAATGCTCACGATGGAGATCATGATGAACATGAGAATCCCAATGGTCGCTGCATATCCCGCATCTTCACGCCCGAAATACAGCAAGTACATAATGGAAGATAGCGAAGCTGAGGCATACCCTGGACCACTGTTGGTCAAGGCGACGATGACATCGAATAATTTCAGACCGCCAATCAGATTGAGCACCATGCTCACAGTAAAAGCAGGCGCGATAAGCGGCCATGTGACATGAAGGAAACGTTTAACAGCACCCGCTCCATCGATCGTTGCCGCCTCATAATAATCTTTGGGGATGGACTGCAGCCCCGCCAAATACAGCACCATCGCAATACCCAAATACTGATACGTGTTGACGAAGGTAATAATCCAAACGTTGAGATTGGGATCTCCCAATAAGTTAGATGGCTGGTCATGGAACAAAAGGATGATGTCGTTGATCGCTCCGCCTTGATACTGGAAGAAGAAGTACCAAATATAGCCCATAATTAAGGAGCTGATAATGACCGGCAAATAAATGACCGTACGGACAAGTCCGCGGGTTCGAATGTTCATATTTAAGAATAACGCGTACAGCAGGCCGATGACATTCTGAAAAACGGCGCTGCCGATCCCATAAATCGCGGTGTTGCGAATGACCTTCAAAATTTCCGGATCCTTGAACATCCGTGTGTAGTTGTCGAGGCCGATCCATTTGTACCCCTGATTGTACCCATCCCAGTTCGTAAAGGAAATCTTGATCCCTTTGAAAAACGGATAAAAGATAAACACAATAAACAACAGCAGCGCCGGAATATAGAGCAAATTCAATAACGCGCCATTGCGGATCATCCGACCGACGACTGTCGATGATTTCCGCTCCTGCTTCGCCTGCGCCAGCGCAGTCCTTGCTTCCGCCATGTGAACACCATCCTCCTTCGTCGAATAGGAAGAAAAGGAGGGTGGCTGTCACCCTCCCCTCTTGCTATTACTGATTGCGCAGACGTAAATATTCGGATTTCATTTTGTCCGAGAACTGCTGTGGCGTCACGGTGCCTGCGAGCAAAGCTACGCCGGTTTTACACATAACGTCCCACATCCCGTTCGGCAGGTACACCCGATCAAAATACGGGAATACGCGAACACTCTCAAATTGTTTGTAGTAGTCCGAAAATTCATGTTTGGATTCGATGTTCTTCAAGCCTGCAGGCAGTTTGGTCGCATTGGCAATCTTGGACATATTCTCTGACTTCGCAAAGAAGGCAATCAGCTTCTTGGATTCCGCCAAATGCTTGCCGTCTTTCCAAGCGCCCATCGTGTAACGCTCGCCGCCAGAGAAGGATTGGCTGTCGCCAGCAACCATGGAGGTCAAAGGCGCGATGCCGATTTTGGCAGCTTTGTTGTATTTGTACACTTCATCTGCAAAGGAAGGGGCACCGAAGACAAAAGCTACTTTCCCTTGCGCGAACAACTGCGGCATATCGCTGTATTTGGCGGTCAGCACATCTTTGTTGATGTAGCCTTTTTTGTTCATGTCCTGCAGCTTCTGGGCGAGCGGAGTCCATTTATTCCAGTCGAATGTGCCGTCCAGCAAAGTTTTGGCATCATTCGCAGCCGGACTGATATACATCGAGGTCGCATACAGATCGGAGAAGCCGCCGATCATCCCGTTATCCACACCGGACATGAAGAACGGTGTCACCGCATTGTTGCTTGAAGTTTTGATTTTCTCAGCAGCAGCCATTAGTTCATCGAACGTTTTGGGTGGTTGGATGCTGTATTTCTCCAGGATTTCGGCGTTGTAGGAAATGCCGTCTTTGGCTTCGCTCATGACCAGCGCTTCGACTTTGCCGTCTTTATCCGTCACAACGGGTTTGATCGTGTCTGTCATATTCTTTGCCCATGGTTCATCACGCAGATCAGCCAAATATTTGCCGTAGCGGATAATCGCCCAACCGTGGGTATCGAACACGTCCGGCAAATCATTGGCCGCCATTTTAACCTTCAGAATGTTCTCATATTCCGCTCCCGGAAATTGAAATTCAACGGCTATGTTCGGATTTTCTTTGGTAAAATCAGCCGCAATGCCTTTCATCATTTCTTGATTCGGCAGCTCCGTAATGGTGCTGTAAACGGTCAGCTTTAATTTATCCCCACTCGGTTTCGCATCAGGTGTGTTCGTCGTTGCTGCCGCTGTTGTCGGTGCGGTCGTGCCTGAATTCCCCTTGTTGTCTGTCGATGTCCCTGAACTCGGTCTGCTGGAACAACCCGCAAGAATCATGGAAATCGTCAAGATCACAGCTACGACGCTCAAAAGTGTTCTTCTCATGTGTACGAATCCTCCCTTATCATGAATGGACCTGATGACACCGACTGTATCGATTTATACAGTTTGTATCACACCCTTATCATAACAGGAATGATTGCGCTTACAAGTGTAGTAAATCTACGGTGCAAGCGCTATTTTTCATATGAGGAATATCGACAAATTAAATGAAAGTGACACCTTCGCGCACCAGATTTTCGGTGAAACGAGGCTTCCTGCGCCGATAAATGCAATCTTTGTCATCGGAGGTTCCCTCCACTTCGGATTGTCGCTACCTGATACTGATGCCGCCATCCACCGTCAATTGCTGCCCCGTAATTTGATCTGCGAAGTCTGACATCATGAAGACCACCGCTGAGGCAATATCTTCGCCCGTCTGCATGCGACCCATAGGCATCCGCTTAATCGCCTTCTCGAGCGTATCGCCATTTTCCCCACTCGCAGCCAACCGGGCCATTTCCCCATCCGAAGCTACCCACCCCGGGTGAATACAGTTCACTCTAACGCGATGTTTCGCTAATGTACTCGCCAAATTACGCGTCAGCGTCACAACCCCGCCTTTGGAAATCGCATAGGCCAGCATATCTGACGCGCCCGTCGCCGCATGCAGCGAGCCAATATTGACGATGCTGCCTCCGCCTCTGCTGATCATTCCGGGAACCGCAGCTTGGCACATGAGATAAACACCCTTGAGGTTGATGCCTATGACACGATCCCAGAACACTTCATCCGTTTCAGACAAAGTAGCACGCGGGAAAATGCCGGCATTATTCACCAACATATCCAGACCACCGAATTCCTGCTCTGCATAAGCCGCCAACTGCGCAACATCGCTTCCCTTCGACACGTCGCAGCGGAAGAATCTTGCGGCATAACCGTCCTGACGCCATCTGGCAGCTACCGCCTCCCCTTGCTCATCCACATCGGCGATGATTACGTTCGCGCCATAGCGAATGAATTGTCCGGCAATGTCAGCGCCAATGCCTTTGGCCGCTCCCGTCACAAGCGCGGTTTTGCCGGCAAAATCAAAACTAGCCGTTTCCTTCATTGTGCAGCCTCCTCCCTCGCTAGAACGCTAGAATTCGTAAGCTCCTTCACTTGCTGCCTTCTCATAGGCCACTCGCGGAATTTGTGTCGCCAACTTCCCTCCGCTGATATCGATCATGGTCCCGGTGATGTATCCGGCATAATCGGAGGCCAAGAAGCAGATCAAGTGAGCGACATCGTCCTTTTTCCCCCAGTGGCGGAACGTTAGAGTGTCCAAGAGACGCTGCTGCTGCGGTTCCTGCAAATCAGCGAAGTGATTCATATCCGTCGGAATCATCCCCGGCGCATAGCAATTGACGGCGATGTTCCACGGTCCCAGCTCGCCTGCCAGCACGCGGGTGAATTGTTCCACGCCTGCCTTCGAGGAAGCGTAAGCTGCACTGCCATAGCTCGGCACGATGGCCGCGAAGGAGGCTGCGTTCATGATGCGGCCTGATTGCTGCTTTTTCATCACAGGGGCTACAGCCTTGCACATCAGGAACGTCCCCTTGAGATTAATATCGAGGTTCAAATCCCAGATTTCTTCCGCCAGCACATCAATCGGAGCTCCGCTCGCGACCCCGGCGTTATTGACCAAGATGTCGATATGTCCGTAACGTTCCGCGATCTGATCGATCACTTGCTGAATCTGCTTGGCGTCGCGAACATCACAGACGTATTGACTGCCTTTCAAGCCTTTGGCTGTGAACTCTTTGCCCATGTCTGTGAGCAAGGCTTCATTGATGTCCGTAATTACCGTAATCACGCCTTCTTGCGCAAGCGTCAGGGCAATCTCCCTGCCAATCCCCCGACCTGCTCCTGTCACAATCGCCACTTTGCCCGCCAAATCAATGTTCACGCCTTCCGCCCCCTCTCGCCTGCACCGCACCTTGCATATATGCCACGCTCGTCAGCAATTGCCGCTGTTCATAGGCTATAATTTCGTCTTCGGTTGCTCCTTGCTCAAAAGGAGTCCGCCAATCCCCCATCGGTTTGGCATTCGTCTGTACAAAACGTAGAAGTCCCGCTAGCTGTGCGGCTGAACGGACCGGATACTCCGACCAATAATCATCGCAAAGCACTCTGGTGTGCCGAGCGTCCAAAGCGCCAAGCTCCATCGACATATTCACTTCCGGACAATAGGTTTCGAAAACTTGGAAAAGTGCGGGAAAATCAACGACACCTTGACCTAGCGGGCAGCGAACCAGACGATACCCTTCCTCGCTTAGGTAGGTCCAATAATCTTTGAGGTGAACGTGCTTCAAGTGGGGGGCTATTTTTCTGGCAAAGTGGACAGGTTCCTCCGCGGTTGCCAGCGGATTGCCCGTATCAAGGGTGATGCCGAAGTTAGGGGAATCGATTTCTTCACAGAGCCACAAGAGCTCCTCCGAGGCCAGATCCTGATGATTTTCCACGGCTAGCGCAACGCCGGCTTTCGCTGCAACGTGGGCTGCTTCGCCGAGGCCCGACAGGACTTCTTCCATGAATGCCGGCCAACGCCCGGCCATCTTCCGTCGGTCGCCGCCGAAATCCGCGCCCCCTACTACCGTGCGCACTGTTGGCGCGCCCAACTGCACTGCCGCTTCCAAAGCCTGTGCTAGCGGCTTGGGATCGTAGCCGCCGGAGGCAACGACGAGGTACTGCCCGCCTTCGCGCGCACGGCGAGCCAAGGCGGCGACGTCCTCGCCTTCGAGCAGCGAGAGCGGCAGCTCGATCCCCTGCAGGTTCAGCTGCGCAGCCTGTTCCAGAAGCTGCGATGCCGTGATGCGAGCGCGGGTCGACTGTGGATGTATGCCCATCATAAACGTAGTGCCGTAGACAGCAAGACCAAGTTTCATGAGTGTTCACCCTTTTCCATCAGATATGGTGATATTCGGAGTAGTGCTCCAAATCTGCAATCGCGAGTGGATTTCGGTACGAGTAAGAGTCTTTGGAGGCTGTTATCTGCCACCAATTGGAGAAAATTGCTGCTATCAGTGAAATTAAAAGTCCTTGAAGACTCCTATCTGCTCCGAAATCGAGGATTTGAAGCGAATAGAAGTCTTTGAGGACTTCTATTCACGCAGAGGAAGCTGCACTTAATACTTACCTCGCCGTCCAGCCGCCATCAACAACCATCGAGGCTCCTGTCATGAAACTGGACGCGTCCGAGGCCATATAGATCACAGCGCCAATAATTTCCTCCGGCCTCCCCCACCGGCCCAAAGCAATATTGTCCACGAAAAACCGATTCGCTTCCGGATTGTTCATTACGACGGTATTCAGCTCCGTCGCAATCGGGCCAGGGCATAGCGCGTTCACCGTTATGTTGAACGGAGCCCACTCCAAGGCCAGCACCTTGGTGAGCTGGATAAGCCCGCCTTTGCTCGAACAGTAGGCGCCTCTCTCCGGAAGCGCGATGCTGCCGAGCATCGAGGACATATTGATGACCCTTCCGTAGCGCTGGCTTTTCATCTTCTTGGCAACGGCGCGCGCGCAGAGGAACGGAGCCTTCAAGTTCGTGTTCTGCACGAGGTCCCAACTCGCCTCATCATAATCCTCAATCGGCTTGCGTACATTCACTCCCGCATTATTGATTAGAATATCGATGCGCCCAAACGCCTCAACAGCAGAAGCAACCATCGCCTCCACTTGCTCGGCGACTGTTACATCAACAGCTAGCCCAAGCGTGCGCTGACCTGTCGACTGGGCAATCGCTCCTGCCGCTGCTTCCGCCTTCTCCCTCTCGCGACTCGTCACAATCACACTGGCCCCAGCTTCCGCCAGAGCCTGCGCCATCACAAAGCCCAACCCCCGTGTCCCGCCAGTAATTAACGCAACACGACCGTCCAACTTAAAAAGCTCCAGACTCATCGCATGGATTCCTCCTTATCGTGGTCAAGCGTTAACAGAATCTTGGCGACCTTCCCGGGATTCTGAATGAGCGTTTCGAAGCAAGCGCCTCCTGTTGCAAGGGGAGCCAGCAGCGTCCACGGCGACAGGCTCACACGCCCTTTGCTGATCCACTGCAAGGCCGTTTCGAAATCATCGGAATGGTAGGCAAATGCCCCTGTCAGCTGAATTTCGCTGCGGATTATCAGATTAATCGGCAAGCTGCTGCTCTCCTCATGAAGTCCCGTGAACACGACCCGTCCGCCTGGCCTTACGGACTCTACACACATTTGCCGTGTTATCTCCATTCCGACAGCATCAACCGCAGCATCGAACTTGCTTTCTCCATCTGAGCCGAGATTGTCCAACCGCGTCGCCGTAATGGCGCCCAGCTCCTTGGCAATCTCCAAGCGCTGCTCGTTGATATCGATCAGCACGATGTGCTGCAAGCCATACACCTTGGCTGCCTGCAGCGCCAAGAGTCCGATCGGGCCCGCTCCCATGATGAGCAGACGATCCGTTGGTAGCGGTTTCAACAACTTGCATATATGCACCGCACAAGCAAAAGGCTCCGTAAATGCCCCTTCATCGAAGGTGACATGATCCCCCAGTGCGTAGACATTCCGCTCTGCGATGGCTACGTATTCGGCGAAAGCCCCGGGACGATGCGCGCCGATCAATTTGCGCTCCGCGCACAGCTGGGCAGCGCCTGTGGTGCAAGCCCGGCAGCTTCCGCAGGACACGAGCGGGTTCGCCGTTACGCGATCTCCCCGCTGGAAACGGGAGCTCCCGCTGCTTACTTGCGCAATCACGCCGGCAAATTCATGTCCCATAATAAGCGGCGGCTTCCGCAGCGAATTATGCCCCAAATAGCCGCTTAATTCCGAACCGCAAATCCCCACGCGTTCTACCCGAATTAATACCTCATCTGCGCCAAGAGGGGGCACATCCACCTCTCGCATGTTCATGCTGCGGGGTCCTTCATACACCAAAGCCTTCATGGTTACGCGCCTCCACCGCTCAGGATGCTTACTCGTTTTTCAAACGCTTCTCCCAGCCTTGCTTGAACAAAGGAATCCAATGACCTGGATCATAGGGATGCTTCGCCATCTCTTCCAAATTCAAATCAATCCCCAACCCATGGCCTTCCGGCGGACGAAGATAACCCTGCTCCACCTTGAGCGGCGGGATTAACAACTGCTCTTCCCACGGTTCATTGAATTCATCGAAAATTTCATGAAGGAAGAAATTCGGCGTCGCCATGTTCAAATGTGCGCAGACTACGGAGCAGATCGGGCCCTGCGCGCTGTGCGGAGCGGTAACCCCGTTGTGCGCATGCACCATGCCGCAAATCTGCTTGGAAGCCGAGATGCCGAGATACTGCGGCTCCAGCTGAATGATATGAACCGCATCATGCCTTAGCAGTTCAGCGAATTGCTCGCGATTGTAGTAGTCCTCCCCGCAAGCAACAGGTACGGGACTGCGCTTCGCGACCTCGACCATGGAGGAGATGCGCTGCGGCGGCACCGGTGCCTCGAACCAAGTCGGCTGATACGGCAGCATCGCATCGGCGAACTGCAAAGCGGTATGCACGCTGAACCGATTGTGCCCCTCGATGAGAATATCCACATCAGGCCCCACCGCCTCCCGCACGGCTGCGATAATTTCGAGCCCTGCCTGAAAGTCCTTTCTCTCCACGGTTCGCCATGCGTTGCCGAAAGGGTCGAACTTCAGCGCCGTGTAGCCTCTGGCGACGACCTCCTTCGCTTTATCGTGGAAGCTCTGCGGCTCGCGGGGGCCTCGGTACCAGCCGTTGGCGTAGCAGCGCAGCTTTTCGTGGCATTTGCCGCCCAGCAGCTTATAGAGCGGCTGCTCGGCTAATTTGCCGATAATGTCCCAGCAAGCGGTTTCAATTGCCGCTAAGGCAGAACCTTGAATCTGGCCCCCGTCCGAATACACATCGCGGGTCATTTTCAAAGCAATCGTCTCCACATCATGCACATCCATACCGATGTACAGATGCTTGAGTTCATGGATCGCTGCCTCCACCGTTTTGGCGAAACCATTCAAGGTCCCTTCCCCGATGCCATAAATACCTTCCTTCGTATGCAGCTTAACAAAAAGCCAGTTCTTCCAAGAGTTGCCGACGATGAATGTCTCTACATGTGAAATGATCATAGCGCTTCCTGCCCTTCTTCATGTATTATTCCCTATCGTTTAGCCCTTGACTTCTTAGCTTGGCATACGCCGCGGCTCCCAACATGCCGGCTCTTACGCCTAATTCAGCTTGCAGGATCTGACAAGATGACGATGATAACTTCAAAGCATGGCTGTCTACCGTTTTCCTCACCGTATCCAACAATCGATCACCTGCCGCCGACATCCCGCCTCCCACAATAATCATCTGTGGATTCAGCAGATTAACGACATTTGCTAAGCCATATCCGAGGATTTCGCCAGTTTCATGCATCACTTTGATTGCAAGAGCATCCCCCTGATCGTAAGCCTGTGAAATCATTTCGGCCGTAATCTGCGTCTGATCTGCGCCCGTCCAATCCTGAATCATGCTCCTATTCCCTTCGTTCAACTGTTCCGTGAAAGTACGCACCATCCCAACTGCGGAGGCATACCTCCCCAAACACCCGGAGCTGCCGCAGCGGCACGGACGACCTTCTCTATACATGTTCATGTGTCCGATTTCGCCTGCACTGGCCGTTGTACCATAGACCATTCTGCCATCTTGTATGATGCCTGAACCCAAGCCCGTGCCTAGCGTGATCAACATGACGTTAGTGCAGCCTCTGCCCGCTCCAAACAGCCACTCGCCATACAAATTCACGCGCACATCATTGTCGATATAGACTGGAAAACGAAACTCCGCCTTCAGCAGCTCCACCACAGGAATCTGTTCCCACCCCGGAAAGTTAGGCGAAAAGATCGAAATTCCCGTCTTCGGATCCAGCAGTCCAGGAATGCCAACCCCCATGCAGAGAATTTCTTGTTGCTCGATTCCGTTTTGAAGCAGCATCTCATGGACGATGTTCTTGATTTTGCGGATGACTTCGCCAGGTCCCCGTGCGGCCTCTGTTGGATCACTTCTTTCCACAATCACTCCGAAATGAGCATCGAAAACAGCCGCCTTAATACGAGTCCCACCCAAATCCACACCGATGCGGTAGCCATCCGCCAGGCTCATGACAAGCCATTCCCTGCTTTAAAAGCATTCGGCGACACGTACACATACCTTTTTCCCCGCGCTAAAATCTGGCATTTCAGTTCTGGATATTTCTCATTCAGCTCATCCACAAAATGTCCGGGACGTTCTGCATTTCCTGCGAAGGTTTCATAATGAAGTGGAATCACCGTATCCACCTGCAGCTCCGCAGCCAGTTCCGCTGCCTCGCGATAATTCATATTGCCGACGATCCCCTGCTTCGTCCGAAAGTAATCCCGACCGTTGATCGGCAGCATCGCCAGATCAATAGAGTGGCCGCGCAGCAGTTCCAGCAGCCCCGGATATACCAAGGTATCTCCAGCGTGATACAGCGTGACGCCATTCAGCTCGATAATGTAGCCTACATAGCGATGCTGCCCTTGCGCATTCGTTTCCAATTCTTCGTGAGCGGCTGGAATCGCGTGAATCCTCAACTCGGAGTCAAATAAGGATAGCGGCTTATCTGTATCCGCATCTACAATGTTGCAGGCCTCACCCCCGAGACTCAAAAGACGTTCACGACATGCTGCCGGGGCTATCATTAGCGCTTTCTCATTCTGTTTTACGACTACGCGCAGTGTACCGGGATCTAGATGATCTTCATGTTCATGCGTAATGAGGCATAGATCCGCATTCGTAATCGCTTCGGGTGTAATCGGAGGTTGATACATCCTCTTAACTCCTTGATTCTCCAGATCATCCGAGACGAACGGATCGATATAAATCGTGATGCCTGCCCCTTTGATAATGACGCTCTCCTGCCCCAGGAACCAAATGCCAAGCGTCCCATAAGGAACGCGGGTATTGTTTATTTCCTGAATGATCAAATGATCGTGCTGTTCCACCCAATTCCCTCCTGAGCATGATAAATTTACTGCTTTCATTAGCATTGTATCAAATATAACGGCTGGGTATTTGCCCAAAGTAGAAAACATGTTGGACTTTTCCGATAGGCGGTTACTCGCTCGCCCTCCCCTAGATACTCTACAGCGTTCTCCCAGCCATCTATCTAACTCCACCACCAGCAGCACCTCAAACCTACGCCTTGCTAGCCATCTCGGCAATCTGCTGCAACCATGCTGTCCGCGTAGCTTCTTTCGAGCCTGGCACGGATTCGAAGAAGATATGATACAGGATTTCGAAACCGCAGTATTCGAAGATGCCTTTGTCCGAGGTCAGACGCAGCGCTTGGTCCATCCCGCTTGCGGCATATTCGGCATGTGATTTCCCTTGGGTATTGAGTATGACCACTTTCTTCCCTTTGAGGAGTCCCATCTGCACGCCATTCACATATTTATAGGCAAAGCCATAGGAAAATACTCGATCGATGTAGCCTTTCATGATAGCTGGCATCCCCGTCCACCAGATCGGGTAAATGAAGGTGATCACATCTGCCCATTTCAGGTGCTCCTGCTCTTGAAGAATATCTTCTCCCAGACCTCCGATAATCTCACTGCTGCTGACCGCTGGCTGAAATCCGATGGCATATAAATCTCGTACGACGACATTGTGACCTTTCTTCTGAAGCCCCTCTACTGCTGTTTCCAAAATGGCATGATTAAAACTTCCCTCGGATGGATGTGCGTATACGATTAAATGATTCATGATTTGTTGCTCCTCTCCATTTAGCATATTTTATTTATTGATTGACCAATTACTTTTGGTTAAAAAAAATGATGATTATCTCTTTAACATCAAATCCGGCATATTCAGTGCCATGGACACATTACACAGCATGCCTCTTGCCAAAAATATCGACGTCCGCTCTTCCGGATCTTCGATTCCTGCTTGCTGAAAAGCTTCCAATACCAGCTGTTTCACATCGCTCATTCCCTGGGTCATTGCTGCACGGATCGGTGTTTCCATAATCGTCTGAGCTTGCATCTGAAGCAAGATCTCATTCCGGTGCGACTCCATGATTTGTTCATAGGCACGAATGAAGCCCTTTTCCAGAAGCGCTGGCTCAACCGTATTCCTTACAGTCTGAAAAGCGTGCAGAATTCGCTGCCAAGACAGTTCTAACGCCGCGACCAGCAAAGATTCTTTCGTAAAAAAGCGGTACACATACGGTTGGGAAATTGCTGCACGTTCAGCAACTTGCGCAGTTGTCGCCCGATAGTAACCTAGCTCTGCGAAAACCTCAATAGCGGCAGAAATGATATCATTGCGTCGATCCGTCGATGTTGTACCTTTGACCATGACCTTCCTACCCTCCCTTCAATATTATTGATTGACCAATCACTAACTGAATTCAGTATAGAATACATTTAAACATATTGCAAGTATCAACTTCCTTATTATCGAAACTTGCAATTGCCAAGTCCTCCGAAGCGGAACTCCAGTACCCTATTTAGGCAAAAAGCAGGGGTGCGAGGGTCATAGCGGAACTACAGGGTCTTATTTCGACGAAAAGCGCTGAATTTCCCTTCAAACAGCAAAATAGCGCACTGTAGTTCCCTCAGCCTCGCGATAATGTTACTTTTTGCTAGAATAGCGCACTGTAGTTCCCTCCGCGCGAGGCAGTTGGAGTAAGGGCGGCATGTCTTAGACAAAGCCGCCGTTAATACGGATCGTTTGGCCAGTTATCCACTGTGATTCCTGACCAGCCAGGAACATAACTACGCTTGCGATATCCTCCGGCTCGCCCAAGCGACCGAAAGCGTTCATGCTTTTAATACCATTGATCTGCTCCTCCGTTTTCCCGACGGTGAACAGTTCCGTGTTAACGGGACCGGGCGCAACCGCGTTGATGGTTATGCCGGAAGGACCGAACTCTTTGGCCAATTGACGGGTAAATTGTTCAACGGCTCCCTTCGTGCCTGCATAGACGCTATAAGTCGGGAACATCGCTCCAGCAACAGAAGTTGAGAAATTAATGATGCGACCATTTCTATTCATATGCTTGAAAGCCTGCTGGCAAGCGAAGTAGGTGCCTTTGACATTGATGGCGAACTGCTTATCGAAATCTGCTTCCGTCATGGCCGCGATGGGTTTGGTGATCATAATGCCGGCATTATTCACAAGAATATCGATCTGTCCATAAGCCTGCAGTGTTTCTTGGAACAGACGCTCAATCTCTGCGATTTGACTGATATCGGCTTGAACGGCTAAAGCTTCCCCACCGTTTCTCTTGATGCCTGCAACCACTTCTTCGGCAATAGCGGCATTGCTGGCATAATTGATAATAACTTTGGCTCCTTGCCCCGCCAACTTCTCCGCAATTTCGCGGCCGATTCCTCGGGATGCTCCAGTTACTAAGGCAACTTTTCCGGTTAACATATTGTTCATCATTCAGTTCCTCCCACTTGTACTAAGGCCAGTAAGGATTAATTGCCAAACATTTTCAAAATCATGTTCACTCGTTGCTGATGACCATTCTCTAGCATGTGCTGGATGGTGGAATCGAGAAGTTGCAAGGAATACAGCCTTCGCTGTCACGTCAGTAGCCTCAGTATGAAATTCAGCAGCTTTGACTCCCGCTTCGATAATTTGGGCAAGCTGACTAATCAGATGATTCACATGGTGTTGAATAATCTCAACGGATTCTAAGGTTACATTGGCATACATGCTGAACATTTCTGGGTCTTCTTTTCGAAATGTCCGTTTGATGCTTATCAGGGTAACGAACCACAAGTGCAAACGCTCTTGGGCACTACCTTGTGTCTGATCCGCAATCAACTGCAAATCATCTGAAATATGAAGCAACCATCTCTCGGTAACTGCCTCTCGCAAGGCTGCTTTGCTTGGGAAGTGCCTGTACAGGGTACCGTGACTGACTTGAAGGACTTTGGCAACATCAACAACAGACGTCTTCTCTGGGCCATAGCGTCTTAACACTTGTGCTGCGGCGTCTAAAATCGCTTCTTTCGTTAAGGGTTGATCATTAGCCATGGTGGTTGAGGAACATGGACTGCTCCTCATCTTTCCCCCTCTCTATTGGTTTTATTACATCATACCACTCTTCATGACAATAAACAAAAAATATTTTTTGTCATTCGCATAACCAGTAAAATCCCTTATAGAGCACAATAATATTCCTTGACAGGAATATTCCCTATGAGGTATATTCAAAACAAGAAGAATAGCTGCACCCCCATTGGAGGAATAATGCAATGACTGAAAACCGATCAACCAACCATACATTCACTGCAATCGAAGGTCGAGAGCTCACTGTCAAACGTGTGTTATCCGCGCCGCGCGAACTGGTTTTTCAAACTTGGATCGATCCGCAGCATTTGTCGAATTGGTGGGGGCCGCAAGGCTTTACCATCACGATACAAGCCATTGATGTGAAGCCAGGCGGGGTGTGGCGCTATATCATGCATGGACCTGATGGAATCGACTACGACAACAAGATAACTTACATCGAAGTGATCCGCCCGGAGCGCCTCGTTTATTCGCATGGCGACTTTGAGGAAGACGAACAATTCCGAGTGACGGTTACCTTTGCGGAGCAAGGAAATACAACGGAGCTGACTATGAGTTCGCTCTTCAAATCCGCTGAGGAACTGGAAATGGTTGTGAAGCAATACGGCGCAGTTGAAGGCGCTAAACAAACGCTTGATCGTCTGGAAGAAGAATTGGCCAAACTGTCGCATTAAACGAAGTTAAACCAACCAAACTAATTGAAGAGGTGCTTATTATGGGATTCCAAGCTAAACAAATGTTCGTTAATTTACCGGTCAAAGATTTGAAGCAAACCATCGCTTTTTTCACCAAAATCGGATTCGAATTCAATCAGCAATTCACGGACGATAACGCAACCTGCATGATTATTGGCGAAAATATTTATGCCATGCTGCTTGTCGAGCCCTACTTCCAAACATTCATCACCAAAGAAATCGTCGATACGAGCAAGCAAACTGAAGCTATCATAGCCCTTTCCGTAGCTAGCAAAGCTGAAGTTGATGAGGTCGTGAATACCGCCCTCGCAGCTGGCGGATCCCCTTCCAAGGAACCGCAAGACCACGGCTTCATGTACTCCAGGAGTTTCCAGGACATTGATGGACATCTATGGGAAGTTTTCTATATGGACGAAAGTGCCCTTCAGCAGGGCTAATCAGCTCAAATCTAACCATTTTGATCAATAATGGGGTTATGAAAATTCATAAGGGCTTCCCTCAAGGTCTCTTGACCTTGGGGGAAGCCCTTATGAATTTTCATCCAAGCTCCAAGCTGTCATCCGGATCCGTGCCTTTGGTCTCTTTGCCGAATACCAGCAGCACAACGGCTCCAACAACAATAGCCACAAAAAACACCATGAATATGGAGGTAATGGCCTGTCCTCCTGCCACTAGCAAACCGACGAGATAGGGACCGATAATCCCGCCGACGCGTCCGAAGGAAGCAGCAAAGCCTACTCCCGTTGAGCGCACCTCCGTCGGATACAACTCAGGTGTATAGGCGTACATGGCGCCCCATGCACCCAGGTTAAAGAAGGACAAGCTGATACCCGCGGCTATAAGCATCCCTTCAGTTTCCGCATGACTAAACCATAAAGCACTTCCGGCCGTCAACAGCAGGTAGGTGACGAGCACAAATTTGCGGCCAAATTTCTCTATGAAGTAAGCCGCTGTAAAGTATCCCGGAATTTGTGCAAGTGTCATAATCAGCACATATTCGAAGCTTTTTACAAGACTGAAGCCCTTCAACACCATAACCGTAGGCAGCCATAGGAACATGCCATAATAGGAAAACACGACCGTAAACCACAATACCCAGAGGGTGACCGTCGCTCTGCGATGTTTCATGGACCACAGGGAAGCAGTGCGTTCTCGAAAGGATAGCTTCGGACTTTTAGATTCTGTAAAGCGCGGCGAATCCTGAATGGCCCGCCTTAGATACAACGCGTACAAAGCCGGCAAAGCGCCTATTAGAAAGGCCGCTCGCCACCCGTATACCGGAATGACGAAGTACGCTATCAGCGCAGCTATAATCCACCCGCACGCCCAGAAACTCTCTAGCAGCACAACCGCACGCCCGCGTTCATGAGCCGAGAAGGACTCCGAAACGAGCGTAGAAGCTACGGGAAGCTCTCCCCCCAGCCCGAATCCGGTAACAAAACGCAGCACACACAGTATGACGAAGCTTGTCGCTAGTGCCGATAGTCCGCTCGCAGCGGAGAAAATCAGCAGTGTCGCTAACAATATGGTCCGTCGCCCATATCGATCAGCAAGCGAGCCTGCTACTACCGCTCCGAACGCCATTCCAATGGAATTAATCGCAACTAACAATCCGACTTGCTGCGAACCCAGGTTCCATTCTACGGCTAGCGCAGCAACGATAAAGGAGATGATTCCAACATCCATAGCGTCGAACAGCCAGCTGATGCCTGCGCTTAGCAGCAATTTGCGTTTATAAGGTTTTTGCATCATGGTGGAGGAATATGCCTCTCTTTCCCTCGATAATCTCCATATTATTAACTACTATCCCCTGAATGTGCATATCTATAGCTTACTATCATATTTTGTAAAGTACTACCTACATCTTATATGCTGAAAAGGGTGATGGCATGGAACGTATTCCACAACCGATTAGAAGCGATGGTGCTGGTTGGGTCGACAAAGGCCCCCGCGATGTTCTGAGAGACCTTGAGAATCCCAATATGTTTGTTCCTCCGGCTACAGATGCAGGATTAATTCCCAACCTTAAATTCTCTTTCTCAGACTCGCATATGCAATTGAACCTGGGCGGATGGTCGCGCGAGATCACCGTTCGCGAACTGCCTATCGCCACCACACTTGCCGGTGTGAATATGAGCTTAACCCCTGGCGGTGTGCGTGAATTGCATTGGCATCAGCAAGCAGAATGGGCCTATATGATACTGGGCAGCGCAAGAATTACCTCCGTTGATCAACACGGCCGTAATTTCATTGCAGACGTAGGCCCTGGCGATCTATGGTATTTCCCTCCAGGACTGCCCCATTCCATCCAAGGACTTGAAGACGGCTGTGAATTCCTGCTCGTCTTTGATGATGGCCACTTCTCAGACCTCAATACACTCTCGATTTCGGATTGGTTTGCCCATACGCCTCCAGATGTCCTATCTGCTAATTTTGGCGCGCCGATCAACGCCTTTAACCATATTCCTTCGGAACAGGTTTATATTTATCAAGATGTCGTCCCGGGTCCCATAGAAAGTCAACAAGTTTCTTCTCCTTATGGTACCATCCCGCAGAGTTTCTCTCATAAACTGCTGGCGCAGCCGCCTCTCAAAACACCAGGCGGAAGTGTGCGTATTGTGGACTCCACCAACTTCCCTATTTCCCAAACCGTCGCAGCCGCTCTCGTCGAAATTGAACCTGGCGCTATGCGTGAGCTGCACTGGCATCCCAACCAAGATGAATGGCAATATTATCTTACCGGGCAAGGGCGCATGACCGTTTTTGCCGGTAACGGGGCAGCCCGAACATTCGACTACAGAGCCGGAGATGTCGGTTATGTGCCTTTTGCCTTCGGTCATTACATTCAAAATACCGGGACGGAGTCCCTATGGTTTTTGGAGATGTTCAAAAGCAATCGTTTTGAAGATGTCTCGCTGAATCAATGGATGGCCCTCACACCCGCCAGCTTGGTAAAAAGCAACTTGCATGTCGGCCCTGAACTGCTCGATACGCTGCGCAAGACAGAATGGCCTGTTGTGAAATACCCCGGATTTTCTTATTATCCCAGCCCTATTCCCCCTTCCAAATATTGATACATCTAGGCCGTCCCCACTTGGTCATACTAAAAGCAAAGGTGACTTAAACGAAGTGGAGGGCATCAATTTTGGACGTTAAAAACCCTATAAGCTCAGCAGAGCTAGGAACGCTGTGGCTTACCTATCAGCAAAAAACACTCATATTAAGAGTTCTGGAATATTTTATCGAAAAAACAGAGGATTCAGAAGCAAGAAATATAATGGGTGGGTTATGGCAAGATCTGAGTTATTATGTTAACAAAATAAAAGATCTGTTCGAGCTTCAAGGCATTGTCATTCCTGTTGGGTTTGGGAAAGAAGATGTCCATTTAGACGCTCCTAAACTGTACGACAACGGTTTTGATATCATGTTCCTTCGCGTTTTAAAAGAAATTAGCATGGGGTTGTACACCGTTAATATGAATATGTCCTATCGCTCGGAAGTGATGGATATCTACGAGGGACTGACCGTGGTTACGCAAAAAACGTACCGAAGATCGACGGAGTACCTGCTAAAGAAAGGGATTCTCACGATCCCTCCGAAAGTGACCATGCCACAATCAACCGAATTTATTGAAAGTAAAAGTTATTTAAAGGGATTTAATCTCTGGGGAGATAAAAGAGCTTTGAATACCATTGAGTTAGGCGTTCTTCATCATGGGATTGAAACCAATAATGTCGGCATGCAAGTAATTACCGGCTTTGCTCAATGTGCGAGCAATCCGGAGGTGAAGGACTATTTCGTCAAAGGAAAAGAACTTGCCAAGAAACAAATCCAAACCTTTGAAGGAATTCTTCTGGAGAATGATATTCAGTTCTCCGCCACTTCGGGATGCACGGTAACCACGTCTACCCTGCCCCCCTTTTCCGATAAGCTGATGATGTTCTGCGTTTATCTTCTTAATGGATTCGGTCTGGTCAGCAGCAGCTTCGGGACTGTTTTTACTTTGAGAAATGATGTAACGCTGAAAACAGCTTGGATTGCGAAGGATATTTATTTTTACACGCATGATGGCATTAAAATCATGATTAAAAATGGTTGGCTGGAAGAACCTCCGCAAATGGAAGATAGGCATCAACTTATTCATCACTAGTTGAGGGGAACAGGGTAAGGACAAAAAAGAGGCTGTTCGTAAGGTTTTCAACCCTGCGAGACAGCCTCTTGGCATTTATTCACTCATTGATAAACCCTGCTTGGAGCAGCATCCGATACAGAAGCACTGTCGTTTCCGCACGAGTTAATGACTTCTGTGGACGTAATTCATTGCCATAGCCATTCATTATTCCAGCAGCTAATGCTGTCTTGATAGCATCGCTTGCCCAATTACTAATCTGACTGCGATCCGCATAGACCGCTAAATCCACCTGCTCGCTTGCATGACCGGTAAGTGAAGGGGCATCGGCTAACTTCAGGGCACGTACGAACGTTACGATCGCTTCTTGTCGCGATACCTCTTGATTAGGGCCAAATGTTCCTTCCGAGAAGCCGTCCATCATACCGTATGCTTTCGCTGCTGCTACAGCTCCGCTATACCAACTCGCCTCGGCTACGTCGCGAAAATCCGTATGATTCCCGCCTATCGGCAGACCCAGCGCTCTGACAAGCAGCGCCGCGAGTTCAGCCCGAGTAATCGCGACGTCAGGAGCGAAGCGACTTTCATCTATGCCCTGCACGATCATTCTCCCCGAAATTTTGGCGATTTCTGATGCCGCCCAGTGTCCTTGCGTGTCTGATAATTGAAGCTTTTTGGAAACTACTACATATGCGCTATTTGTAAGACTGTGGATAAGGGCAACGGAATGTCCATCGACCTGAATGAATTCCGTGGGAACCGGACGCACACCGGACTGCTGATCCCACACGACAACTGTTGAAGCCGTTCCAGCCATACTGCTTGGCAAGTAAATGGCTCTTTCGACGAAACGGGTGAAGCTGGCAAGCTCTCTTCTCTTCCCTTCCTGCAGGACATGCACATCAAAATAAATCGGATCGGCCATTAGTTGGAATCCGCCTTTATTCGCGGCATCCTGCAGTTCACGCATCTTTTCGCCTTTGCCATGCTCGATTGTTATCTGAGCTTCCCCACCATCGGTCCAGATCGTTGTCTGGTTCACGACTTCGGCTAGCGGCAAGCGGTATTGACCCAACTGAGTTTGCAAAGTAAGTATCGCCGATTTCTTAGCAAGAAGATCAAGTGCATCCCCGGGGATTCGCAGAGCTACTTTGCCCGCCTCGTCATCTATTGAAATGGTGAGATTTGCATCGGCCGCGCGGTTCAGCGGGTCGAGTACTTTCTTCAGCGTGCCCAAATCCAAGAGAACATCGATGGATTTCACACCATTCGCATCGATTTGGAAAGTGGCGATTCCGGAAACACCTTGGTCGTTTATCCGAACTTTGAGGGAACGATTGGCGGCTGTCGGATTCGTCTCACTGGAACTAGAAGAATCGGGTTCGGGGCTTGGCAGTGCCCGGACTACGCTCAGCGAATACGTTTTAATCGAACCATCTTGTGCTTTGACCGTAATCTCGAACAGGTTTTCACCCGTTATTAAGGCATATTCATCGGTCATTGAGCTGCCGGCGACCTGTATTCCATTCACATAAACGGATGAATAAACATCCGTGGTTGTCAGGATCATTTTCAACCCATAGACCGAATGACTGACATCCACACGATTGCTTATTTTCCCCGCATCAAAATCAAACTTTACCACCCCGCCTAAGCCTGTAAGCTGCCAACCAGTCAAATTCGCATTGCTGCTCAAAGGAACAATGTTCTGCACTTCAAGCAAACTAACGTTGGCGTTGCCCGCTGTATCTAAGACATAAACAGAATATATCCCGTTCTCTTGTACGGTAAAATGGTCATTGATCTGCACGCCCTGTGTATCAAAATAGGAGAGGGCCCTGCTTCCCGCTGCCCACTTGATCGCTGCTACTCGATTGAATTCACCATATACAGTCGCCGTTACTGTAACGGTCACATTCCCGAAGGTAGGGATAACAGGATCTGTCCGCAGTTCGATATTCGGCGGCTGGTCATATGTAAACGCAATATTCACGGTTTGGAGCAACGATAGATTGCTCGTTCCATCCTTGGCCGAATAAGTGACATTCTCTGCAGTGGTATTGCTCACCAAATAGTTGGCAAGGCCATCTTCATTGGTTACTTCGTAGACGGCGTCGATGACCGACTGACCGCCGTTCGCTTGAAGCAGCACGCGTTTTCCAACGATCGGGTGATCATACTCATCCTTGAGTTTGATAAGAATGGAGGCTTTGCTGTGACCGTCTGCTCGTACGACTAGATCGCTGGTCGTAACTGTAGAGCGAGACGAACTCACCGGCCCAGTCACGAACTGCACGCTGGCCGTCGCTGCCAACGCGCTGCCGCCAAGGCTTGCTCGTACAGTTGCGGTGCCCAGCGTCACAGGAGCTGTCAGCAACGCCGTGTAGCTGCCGTTCTGATTGTCCGTCACCGGGCCAACCGTCCCTAAGGTCGACGTGATCGCTACCGTCGCGCCGCCGCTCGTCAAAGCATGGCCCTGCGCGTCTTTCAGCTTCACGCTGAGCGTCGTCTGACTTGTCCCGTCAGCCGTCAAGGAAGCGTCGCCCGCCGCCAGCGTGCTGTGCGCCGGGGACGGCGCGCCAGTCACGAACTGCACGCTGGCCGTCGCTGCCAACGCGCTGCCGCCTACGCTGGCTTGCACAGTCGCGGTGCCCAGTGTCACCGGAGCTGTCAGCAACGCCGTGTAAGTACCGTTCTGGTTGTCCGTCACCGGGCCAACCGTCCCTAAGGTCGACGTGATCGCTACCGCGGCGCCGCCACTCGTCAAAGCATGGCCCTGCGCGTCTTTCAGCTTCACGCTGAGCGTCGTCTGACTTGTCCCGTCAGCCGTCAAGGAAGCGTCGCCGGCCGCTAGCGTGCTGTGCGCCGGGGACGGCGCGCCAGTCACGAACTGTACGCTGGCCGTCGCTGCCAACGCGCTGCCGCCTACGCTGGCTTGAACAGTCGCGGTGCCCAGCGCCACCGGAGCTTTCAGCAACGCCGTGTAGGTGCCGTTCTGATTGTCCGTCACCGGGCCAACCGTCCCTAAGGTCGACGTGATCGCTACCGCGGCGCCGCCACTCGTCAAAGCATGGCCTTGCGCGTCTTTCAGCTTCACGCTGAGCGTCGTCTCACTTGTCCCGTCAGCCGTCAAGGAAGCGTCGCCGGCTGCTAGCGTGCTGCGCGCCGGGGACGGTGCGCCAGTCACGAACTGCACGCTGGCCGTCGCTGCCAACGCGCTGCCGCCTACGCTGGCTTGCACAGTCGCGGTGCCCAGCGCCGTTGGAGCTGTCAGCACCGCCGTGTAAGTGCCGTTCTGGTTGTCCGTCACCGGGCCAACCGTCCCTAAGGTCGACGTGATCGCTACCGCCGCGCCGCCACTCGTCAAAGCATGGCCCTGCGCGTCTTTCAGCTTCACGCTGAGCGTCGTCTGACTTGTCCCGTCAGCCGTCAAGGAAGCGTCGCCGGCTGCCAGCGTGCTGTGCGCCGGGGACGGCGCGCCAGTCACGAACTGCACGCTGGCCGTCGCTGCCAACGCGCTGCCGCCTACGCTGGCTTGCACAGTCGCGGTGCCCAGCGCCGTTGGAGCTGTCAGCACCGCCGTGTAAGTGCCGTTCTGGTTGTCCGTCACCGGGCCAACCGTCCCTAAGGTCGACGTGATCGCTACCGCCGCGCCGCCACTCGTCAAAGCATGGCCCTGCGCGTCTTTCAGCTTCACGCTAAGCGTCGTCTGACTTGTCCCGTCAGCCGTCAAGGAAGCGTCGCCGGCTGCCAGCGTGCTGTGCGCCGGGGACGGCGCGCCAGTCACGAACTGCACGCTGGCCGTCGCTGCCAACGCGCTGCCGCCGACGTTGGCTTGAACAGTCGCGGTGCCCAGCACCGTTGGAGCTGTCAGCAACGCCGTGTAGGTGCCGTTCTGGTTGTCCGTCACCGGGCCAACCGTCCCTAAGGTCGACGTGATCGCTACCGTCGCGCCGCCGCTCGTCAAATCACTACCCTGCGCGTCTTTCAGCTTCACGCTGAGCGTCGTCTGACTTGTTCCATCTGCTACAAGGCTGGCATTAGCACTTGAAATCCCACTCTCAGTCGGGGATATCGAATAATCCGCGACCATATAGGTTCTGAAAGAGAAGTCAAGATTAGCGACCATACCCATACCGCCTGGATACGGATTGTTATTACTGCTATACCATCCAAAACCAGAAGAAGCTCCTCCGAACTCCGTGGAGGCAACCATTCTATACATTGTATTCTTCTTCAAATACGGCGATGCACCAGAGAAATCCAGCGCTACCCAGCCTACTCCGAACGACGCCAACTGAGCAGTAGCAAGCGGCGTCGAAAGATCGCCTTCCTTATAGATGCTTAAACTAATGGCTCCGGGTGTACCGTATGAATCGAATATGTTGAGATCAATCTTACTAAGATAACCAGTAATTGCCGGGGTAAATGTCTGATAACGAGGATAATCATGATTAACCCAAACATTCCCAGTTACGTTTACCTGCGCTTGATCCAAAACACCGGAAGCTGCTGTTGCTTGTCCACCAGTTACTCCGGAGATAGCAACCATCACTATAAGCAGGATGGCAATCCATCTATTGCCTTGCTTCATACCCTTCATCCCTATCCTCCTCTCGATGCTCGTCGTCCTAAAATTGAATAAATCCAACATATGTACACCCCCCAACAATCAATGCCGCAATGAAAAAAATACCTAAGTACCATTTCACGAATCTAAAGCTTGTACCTGCACCATCCCACCAGATCTTTACTAAGATCACAGCTCCAAGAATAAGAATGCAAATAAAAGCAATGAAAGCATTATACATTTTTAATCCACCTTGACCTCTCTGATTCTTAATGTAGTTAATAAGATAGCGGAAATCTCTGCTATTCTCTATACCTATAAAGGGGTATCTTCGGTCTACCTCTTAATAGGTATAGCTTTTTCAGGTATGCGGCTTTATGATATCGATAGATTTTTCTGCTAATTGTATGCAACAAGGACCGCTCTTCCCTTACAATAGAACAGTAGCTAGAAAGTGACCTTAGAGGTGTCCGACCATGAATGTGAACCATCCTATTGAACAATCTGCCTCTGATTTAACACTCAGGGCATTCATGAATGAGCAAACAGGGATGAACCCTGCTGATTTCCTCGTATATGCCAGGGCAGCTGCAGCCTGTGTCTGGAAACTGCATCTTCAGCAGTCCATTCATCTCGATTTACGGCCAGAGCAAATTGGTGTTATTGCGAACGGGAAAGAGATTTATCTGCACGATTCCGTCTATGCGATACATCGCTCTGATGAGGGCTATGTCCGTCCTGCTCGCTACGGCAATCTAGAAAACGGCCTGCCCTATTGCTCACCAGAACAAACAGGCAGAATGCTGCGTACAGTAGATGAGCGAAGCGACTTATATTCTTTGGGTATTGTTTTCTATGAAATGCTGGCAGGTCGTCTGCCTTTCCAAGCCGACAATCCGCTGGAATTGATCTATATGCACCTGGCACAGAGCCCTCCGCCACTTCTGAATCTAACAACCCATTTGCCTGATGGACTTGTCTCGATTGTGATGAAGCTTTTGGAGAAAAATCCAGATAACCGTTACCAACATGCAGGTTTTCTGCTGGCTGATTTAGATAAAATTGAACGTGCTCACGATACCATTTTCATGGAACCGGGATTTCACGGGAGAGAACTGGAAATCGCTACGCTGAAGCAAGCCTTCTATTCCGCTTGCTTGGGGTCAACAGAGATGGTATATGTCTCGGGTGAAGCCGGCATCGGTAAAACTAGTTTGCTGGAAGAGATGTTTCGCAAACAACCGCATACGCGTAACTATTTCTATATCACCGGGAAGTTCGAACAACTCTCGAATGAGAGTCCCTACCATCCCATCATTCAAGCCTTTCGTGGATTAATGCGCCATTTGCTTGGGGAACGAAGGGAAGTATCTGAGCTGTGGCGGCTTAAACTGCAAGAAGCTTTGGGCTCCAATGCGAATGTCATTACGGCGATGATCCCTGAAGCTGAGCTGATTCTGGGTACCGTGCCAACTGCGGAAGAACTCCCGGCCCATGAATCAAAAAAACGCTTCATCTATGTTTTCCGCAAATTTGTCCAAGCACTGGCCTCCAAAGAGCATCCTCTCGTCCTCTTTATTGATGATTTGCAATGGGCGACTTCATCCTCTCTTCAGTTGATTCACGCACTGCTGAGCGATCCGGAATGCCAATATATGATGTTTGTCTGTGCTTATCGCCATACAGAAATAGACCCAGGCAAGCTGCCCGGATATGAAGCTGACGGGCATGTCACGGATCAAGCGGTTATTCGTCATATTCAGTTGTCTCCCTTGAGCCTTGCGCAAATGAACCGAATCGTTATGGAGGCGTTGAATAGCACTGCCAATACGACCCTGTCTTTGACCGAGCTGCTGTATCATCGGTCTGGCGGCAATCCGTTTCATTTCAAACAAATCCTGCTCCGCTTACAGGACGATAGCATTCTGGCATATAACCACGATAAACGATGCTGGCAATGGGATTTGGGCCGAATCATCGAGCAGGAACCCAGCTATGCCATCGATGACTTGATCGAGCACAGGCTGAATCGTCTTTCCAGTGATGCACGGGAGCTTCTCACCGTTGCTGCCTGTGTAGGAAGTACCTTTCATCCACATCTTATAGTTCGCATTGCGAACTGCCATATCGATGATAGCTTTGCTGTTTGGTCCGCGATTGAAGCGGAAGGACTGATTTTGCCGATTGAAAGCGATAAATTTCGTTTTGCTCACGATAACATCCAACAATTAATCTACAATCAGATGGATCTTAACACCAAACAGGACACCCATATCCAAATAGGCCGCTGCATGAATGAGCAGAATGCCGAATATGGCGAGAATGCCTTCGATGTTGTCAACCACCTGAACAGAGGCTCGAAGCGAATATCAGACGGGCAGCAGCGGGTTCAACTCATCAGGTTAAATCTCGATGCCGGCAATCGTGCCAAGGCATCCTCCGCTTACGATAATGCTTTAGGGTATTTCGGCAAGGGGGTGGAACTGCTGTCATCGGAAGATTGGAACCATGAATTCGAGCTGATCTTCGAACTGCATGCCCACAAGGCAGAGTGTGAATATCTGTGCGGCAATCATCAGAAATCGGACGAGGAGATTAGCTTCTTGCTCAGTCACGCACGCAATCCGATTGAACGCAGCAGGGTGCAAATGATCCGCATTATGCAGTACATTAACCAAGGCAAATATTTGGAAGGCACAGCTCTAGGTCTAGAAAGCCTACGGGAGCACCAGATTATCATTTCGCCCAATCCCGGCAAGTTTATGCTCCAGATGGAAGGGATGCGCATTGAGATATTGCTGCGTAATCGGTATGCCAGACTCGCTCAATTGGAGGAAATGTCGGATGCGGAGCGAATTGCCGCAATGAATCTAATTTTTGCGATTGTTCCTTCCACCTTCTTCACTAACAAAAAAGTATATTTTCTGCTGATGTGCAGGGCCATTCAACTATCGTTGAAACATGGGAACACACCTGTTTCAGCAGCTGTGTATTCCGCCTACGGCATGATCTTGGGGAATACCCTGGGTAAATTCGATAAGGGCTATGCCATTTGCAAGGTCGGCGTGGAGCTTTCCGAACGTTACAATATCAATTCCATCAAAAGTAAAACCTATACCATGTTCGGTGGTGTACTCTGTCAATTTGCCGGAAACGCCCGTGAAGGAGACGTTTATTTAGCTAAAGCGCTGCGCTTTGGCATGGATTCCGGCGACTATGTCTTTGCCAGCTACGCAATTGGCGCTCATATCAACTCGCTGTACACGAGAGCTCCATTAAGCGAATTAGCAAGAACGATTGCTGACTACATGACGGTGCTGGATACAACAAATGATGAATTTGTGAGGATGAACTTCTACCTGTACCAACAATTTATTCTTGCCCTTCAGGGAGGGACGAGCGCGCCGGGCTCATTCAACAGCGTTGGCTTTGAAGAAAAAGAGTTTTTAAACCGCACTCATCAGGAAGAGACTTCGGCTACTACCCTGTTTCAATATAGTGCATATAAGACGCAGCTTTATTATTTATTGGGCCAATATGAAGAAGCCATCCAATGGGCTCAGCAAGCAGAGCCCTACGAGGTTTATGCCACTCATTTGCCTCATTTGCCAATGTGCTTGTTTTATGGATTGCTCGCAGCAATGGCCCACTATTCACAGACCCGGATATGGTCTTATACGGAAAAAATCCTGCTGCGCCAGCTTCGACGTTTCAGCAATTGGGCAAAGGGAAGCCCAGCTAATTATCTGTCCAGGCACTATCTCCTCCAGGCCGAATTTGCACGGGTCTCTGGCGATTCGACACTTGCTGAGGACCTGTATGACAAAGCCATCCGCGAGGCAAGAGAGCAAGGCGATCTGCAAGTGACCAGCCTTGCAGGCGAGCTTGCGGCCACCTTCTACTGGGACCGCAACAAGAGAACGACGGCTTTCTTTTATTTGGAAACAGCGTCCCGGGGGTACAAGCAATGGGAAGTGCACATAAAGGCAGCTCAATTAGATGCGCTCTTGCTGCATTGGCAGCAGCAAGAGGCAGCAGAACAAAGGTCTGAATATTTCCAACTGCCGACGGACCCGAGCGATGCTAAGCTGCATACAGGCGCAGCGAACTTCAAGAATGAGCCCCCTTCCGTTGACAGCTTCGATCTGGCAGCGCTTCTTCAAACAACGCAAGCCATTAAGAATCAGATGGATATAGATACTGTTCTTATGCAAATCATGCATACCATTATGCAATATGCCGGCGCAAGCAAGGGAGCCTTGCTGACAGGCAGCAAGGATGTTCTGTATATTCAAGCCTTTGCAGATTCGGACGGGCAAGCTGTTCCATCCCCTACGGAAATGACGGATAGTTCCCTCTTGCCGGAAGGAATTGTCCGCTATGTCTTTCGCACTCAGGAAGATGTCCACTATTCTGAAGGAGAGGAAAGTTGGCTGATTCATAACCCTTATATGGCGAAACATCGGCCTCAATCCGCTTTGTGCATCCCCTTAACCGTGCATGGCAATATGCTTGGTATTCTGTACCTGGAAAACAAGCTGGCGAGCGGTGTATTCGCTTATGATCGCATGGAGGTGTTGGTGGCCATGGCATCTCATGGCATATTGATGTGTGTGCTGCAAAGCTCGAATGAGCCTACTGATACCGAATTAGATATGGAGGAAGAAGCGCAGTTAATGCCCCATAGGGTAGAGGAACCTCTCACGGATCGTGAGCTTGAGGTCCTCGCCTTAGTAGCGGCTGGTTTGTCCAATAAGGAAATTGCCGATCATCTGATTATTGCCATAGGGACTGTGAAGGTTCATGTTAAAAATATTTTCGCCAAATTAAAGGTCAATCGGCGCACCAAAGCAATCGCTCAGGCCAAAGAGCTTAAACTTCTCGAAAAGAGCACGGGGCAGCTGTAACTAACGGTTGCGCGGTTGCCCCGGATAGAAAAAAGGGGCTTTCCCACAAGGCCAACAGACCTTGAGGAAGCCCCCAAACCAATTCAATAACCCTTATTTGATCCCGGTATGCATCCTATATTTCGTTATCTACAGAACTCTAGCCTTCAATCAAGCGAGACGATCCATCGCCTTGGGTTTCATGGCCAGTTATCTGCTCTCTAACTATGGTCACTGTGCCTCCTTTGTTCGTCAGAGTCGTTTTCACGTCCCCGATCTTGCAATCTTCACAGATCCAATTGTTAGCTGACTTCCTAAACCCATCTGCCTTCCCACACTGCTCGCAAGTGATCATTGATCCTCAGCTCTCTTTCTGATAAGCTGCTTTTACTATAGTCCTTTTAGCAGTAACCTTCTGTGAGAAATATCACAGTACAGAAGCATGATCATTTCATCGGTATTGTCAAAGTCACAATCGTTCCTTCTCCCACTAAGGTGTCAATTGTTATATGACCGCCTGCACTCTTAGCTCTCTCTTCCATGCCAAACAAGCCTACCCCTTTGGCCAAGCTGTTTCTGGTAAAACCCTTGCCCCTGTCAGCGATTCGAACGACAACAGAAGCGTCAACCTCATGAACGGATACACTGGCCTCTGAGACATCCGCATATTTAGCAATATTGGTAAGCGCCTCTTGAATCACCCGGTAGATCGTGGTTTCCTCAAGCGCGCCCAGTCGTCTTCGCAAGCTGCTGTCCAGCTTTACCTTGATCCCATAGTGATCCGCGTAATTTTCAATATACGTACGAATAGCCGGTACAACACCTAGATCATCCAAGACCGAAGGGCGGATCTGCCAAGCTAAACTCCGCACTTCTTCAATAATTCCGGAGACATTGTGCCTAAGGAGCGTTATATCCGGGTTCGCAGTCTCCCCTTCTCCGATTAACCGATCCATCTGGATCAGCAAAGAATAGAGGCTCTGACCGATGCCATCATGCAGTTCACGGGAGAACTTCCGACGTTCTTCCTCCTGAATTTGCATAACCTGCGACATCATCTCCTTGAGCTCTTCTTCGACTCGTTTTAACTCCGTAACCTCATTGCGAATGGCGAGATATTGATAAGATTTCCCATGCTCATCCACGAATGGCACGATGGTTGTATCTACCCAATAATAGCTTCCGTCCTTCGCTTTATTTTTGATCTCGCCGTGCCATACTTGTCCGGAGGAAATCGTTTGCCACAGATGAGACATAAAGGCTTGCGGGTGATAGCCGGAATTAATAATCCGATGATCCTGCCCCATCAGTTCACTGCGGGGATATTTGGAGATTTCACAAAATTTATCATTCACATAGAGAATGATTCCTTTAGGGTCAGTAACCGCTACAATGGACGATTCGTCGAGCGCAAATTTAACATTGGACAATTGTTTAAGTGACTGTCTTAGATCCTGTTGAAATACGGTGTCAGCGATATGTTCGTCAAGACGATCCAATAATTCGACGACATGTTCGCCAATAACATCCGGAAACTCCTTATCCAACGTCTCACTCAAAGTTCAACAGTCCTTTCTTCACAGCGAATTTCACTAATTCCGGTCTCGTCTTAAGCCCCAGCTTCTCCATCACATTGCTTTTATGCGACTCCACGGTTTTGACGCTGATGATCAATTGTTCGCCAATTTCTTTATTCGAGAAGCCTTTGGCAATTAGGCCCAATACTTCCTTTTCACGTTCGGAAAGGGATTCAAATGTATCTTTATTCTCACCGTGCTTCAATCGTTCTATATATTCATTCATGAGTCTCTTCGTTGCTGTTGGATATAAATAGGCGTTGCCCGCTGCAACAGAACGGATTGCGGTTAACAGTTCCTCATGCGGGGCGCTTTTCAAGATGTATCCGGAGGCGCCGACATGAATGGCCCTGAATAAGTATTCGTCATCATCATGCATGGTCAGGATCAGAATGGCTAAATCAGGCATCAATCGCCTTAGTTCCGTTGTCGCGGTAAGCCCATCCATGCCAGCGGGCATATTAAGATCCATTAAAACGACATCCGGTTTCAGCAGCAGGGCTGCCTGAATTCCTTCTGCGCCATCGGCAGCTTCCCCGATGACTTCCATATTGTGCTTGCCATGGAGCAGCATCATTAAACCTGATCTCACTACGGCATGATCATCCACGACCAGAATCTTCAACGTCCCCATCCTCCTTGTAACCGGCTTATACGACCTGCCTTTACTCTATGCCCTAATCATAACAAAAATAAGGAACTCCCGTCAGGAATTTCATGTCGCAGTTTCATTGAGGATGTCCTCTATGTAAGAAGCCACGGTATGAATCCTCCCTTGGACTGCTTGTATTTCACCAGGTTCAAATCTGGTTTGTTCCCGTTTCCCTATATATAGCAGACCCAACATCCGATGACTTGAATTGGTCACTAGCGGGAAGGCAGCAGCGGACAGCAGACGTTCAGCAAGCATAACAGGACATTGAAGTCTTTCTTGATGAAGGCGAGGATTCGCATCATCCAGCTTAACCCATCGACCCAAGCGCAGAACAGCAGCGGCTAATCCAAGACCTACTTTTTTGATCACCATTTGTTGATACCGATCATTCCTGTTGCCCACGGCATACTTCCAGTAGCTGCGCCCTGTGTCATCAGGAAGAGGCGCCAACGCGATGAAATCGCTTGACGTCAAGCTTCGCAAAAGCTCCAGTTCTACTCCTATATGTACCTCTCTAATCGCCACACAGGGCACCTCCTTTTCAACGAAGCCAATCGAAATTTCCTTACCTACCATTGTAAACGTATAGCTGCTTCTTGTAAGTCAGGGAAAACCCTGATTCCCGCATCAGGAAATGAAGCAGATATCCCTTGGCTTTCGCTAGGACATTGCCAGGAAAACAAGGGTTAGCTGTGATTTTCCTCACAACCACAATAAGGAGTTTCCCTCCAAAAGATCAGTAAAACTCCCGATAACCAAACATTAATAAAATCGGTATGATGGAGATAACAAGAAACGTTGAGGAGTTGGTCCCCATGGCCTTGAATAAAGGGATTATGAATTTTTTCTCGGAAGAAAATTTCGAGAGACTGCAAAGCATTATGTATGTCAAGCGTGCTGCTAAAGGGGATTTTTTATTCTGGGAAGGCGACACAGCAGATAAATTATATTACATCATCCAGGGCGGAGTTCGCATCACCAAACTATCTGAAACGGGCAAAAGCTTCATTCTCTACCTGCACCAAGCAGGTGACTTATTCGGCCAGATCGATCCCTTTCAGAACTCGTTGCAGAGTTTTGGCGCAGAAGTGACGGAGGATAGTGAAATTGGCGTCATACAGCGCAAAGACCTTGAGGTCCTGTTATGGCAGCACGGCGACCTTGCGATTGAATTTATGAAATGGATGGGGCTCATGCACCGCATGACAGAAACGAAGTTTCGCGATTTAATGATGTATGGCAAGCCAGGCGCGCTCTGTTCTTTGCTCATTCGATTAAGCAATTCGTACGGTGTGCCTCAAGGCGACAACATCTTGATTGACTACAAAATGAACAATTCCGAAATGGCAGATATGATTGGATCAACCCGGGAAAGCGTCAACCGCATGTTAAGTGATATGAAGAAGGAAGATGCCCTCGAATTCAACAATGGTCACATTGTCATTAAGGACGTGACTTACCTCCGCGATATCTGCCACTGCGAGAACTGCCCTATGGAGATTTGCCGCATGTAGGCAGCTGCCTTACGACTGGGTATGAATGCTGCTGAGCAATTGGTTCGCAATCGGGAAAACCATCTCTTCTTCGGATGCCAGATGCTCAGATAATACCGAGCACGCCACACTAAGCAATGAGATTGCCTTTTTCAATTTAATACGATCTGCGCCCTTGCAGATATCCACATATTCCAGAAATGAGCGGACGAATCGTTCCGCCTGTTTGTGATCTTCCTCCATCACCCACGTGGAGGTCAAGAATGTAGGCTCGACACCCATCTGCGCATAATCGGCAAGTACAGGGAATACCTCCGCTTCCTCCCAATGCTCATGTGCCTCAAGCTGCTGCATGAAAGTTAGCATGTGTTTGCGAATTTCTTGAAGCAATTGTTTGGATTCTTCCGAGCCGAGTATGGCAATCATGTGACTTGTCATTTCCTGAACATGATCAAGCTCTTTCTTTAAGGCGACATGTTCCTCCATGAATCGTTCCAGAACCTTTTGAAGATCAATAACCATACACTTATTCCTCCTTTGATCGCTGTGCTTACATTGTATGCCTTTCCTTCAATAATCTCTGTGAGGTGAATCACAGTGTTCTAAATACGTCTTCGTGACTTACATCACTGCAGCGTCGCGAAGCCGGGTTTACATTAGAACAGAAGGCATTCCGACCCTCATGGAGGTAATAGTTGTGGATAAAGTAGATCATACAGCTTCGAATACGCTCATGCTCAACGCTAAGTTTCTCCTCATTTTGTTTGTGGTCATTGCGAATTGCATCGAACCGCTCATTCAACAGAGCCCGGCTTTCCATTCCTTGTATCTGGCTATTTACACCTTTCATATTCCCATGTTTGTTATGGCAACCGGCTATTTCTCCAAAAGTTTCAAGCTCGACGTCCCGGGTATCCAAAGTCTGCAAATTATTTTCTACCATTACCTGATCTTCCAAAGCCTTTACTCCCTGCTCGATGCACTGGCTTTCCATGCGCCGGGTGTACGCTATTCTTTCTTTATTCCCTATTCCTTATTATGGTTTTTATTCAGCCATTTTTGTTGGCGGCTGCTCCTGCTGCTCTTTACCAAATTGAAGCACCCTCTCGCAATTTCTATCGTTCTCGGGATCCTTGCCGGCTATGCCCCGTTTACCGGGACGATGCTCAGCTTCTCAAGGACGCTAGTCTTCTTCCCCTTCTTCCTGGCTGGTTACTATTTTCAATTGGACAGGGTGCCTATGCTGATTATTCGTCTGAATAAATGGTTCAGCGCCATCGGTCTGTTGGGTATTCTGGTCCTTCTGAATGTCACAACGCTTGACCCCAAATGGTTATACAGCAGCTTTACTTATACCGAGCTAGGTACCTTACATTGGTATACAGGCGGGTACCGCTTGGGAATTTATGTTCTGGAAATTGTCGCATCATTTTGCTTTCTGAGTTTCGTTCCACGCACACCATCTATCCTGACCGAATGGGGCAAATACACGGTATACGTGTTTTTACTCCACGCCTTTATTACGAAAACAGCCATTTCTCTGGGACTCTTCTCCCATGTTCATACAGCTGCACAGATGGCCCTTGTCTTACTGCTCGCCGCTGCGATGACTTGGCTGCTGTTGCAAGGATGGGTTCGCCGTTTCAGTCAACCGCTGATTGAACCCCATTTATCTTTCTGGAAACGAGGAGCTATTCGAGCAAATACGCAACCTCCATTGCCTGATTCACCAAACTCGCCAATGAAGTAAAAATAATGCTACGAATAATCAAAATAAAGATAAGGAAAGATGTCCATTTTCACTATACTTATGGAAGGTTCATTAAGCCTAGGAATGATAGGGGGATACGACATGGATTTGGGATTGGCAGGAAAAGTAGCTCTGATTACCGGCGGAAGCAAGGGGATCGGATTAGTGACCGCGATAACGCTAGCGTCTGAAGGCGCCCATATCGCCATTTGTGCTCGCAATGAGGATGACCTGCGAAGCGCTGCAGCGAAGATCGTAGAGAAAACCGGCGCGAAGGTTCACTATATTCAAGCCAACGTTTCATCCGAGGAAGATTGCCAAAGGGCTGTTGCGGAAACCGTGGAGCGCTTCGGGCGATTGGATATTTTGATCAATAATGCCGGCACTTTCGCCGCCAGCCCTTTCGAGCAAGCTACACACGAGGTGTGGACGCAGGATCTCGACTTGAAATTGTTCGGTGCTATTCATTGTTCCAAAGCTGCGCTGCCTTACTTAAAGGAGTCAGGCAAAGGAGCGATTGTGAACATGTCCACATCCTCCGCCAAAACCCCTGCCGCATCATCGCTGCCCACTTCGGTCAGCCGTGCCGCAGGCCTGGCGCTAACCAAGGCGATGAGCCAGGATTTGGCCGCCAGCCATATTCGCGTGAATGCCGTCTGCGTAGGATTAATACAAAGCGATCAAATCGAGAGAAGCTGGAAAAACCAGCATCCTGAACTGACCTGGGAGCAGTTCTCGCAGCTTCCCCATCATCAGATCCCATTGGGACGCATCGGTTATACGCAAGAGGCCGCCAACGTCATCGCGTTTCTCGTATCCGATGCCGCTTCCTATGTGACCGGCACCTCGGTGAATGTCGATGGCGGAAAAGGTGCAACGCTGTAGGCTTTTGAAAACCCTCCACCTGAGGTCATGAAGTGCACCCCTTAGAATAGACATTGGAAAAACCCTTGGGTTAAACCGATGAAAGTTCTAGGGGGTGCACTTCACATTGTAGATGGCCTCGCCGCAGGCCTTTAAAAGAGATGAACTTTTGGAGTGATCGAGGAGTTATTGTAGCTGCGTCGCACAGAAATAAGGATAAGGGAACTACAGTGCGCTATTCTAGCCAAAAGTGTCAATATGGCGAGGTTGAGGGAACTACAGTCCGCTATTTTGCTGTTTTCTGGGAAATTCAGCGCTTTTTCCGGAAATAAGACCCTGTAGTTCCGCCTCGCCTTATAAAATCCACCATTTACCTAAATAACGTCCTACAGTTCCCTTAATCTAGGATTTATCTATTTTAAGAGGTTCATCACTTAGGGCAACGAAGCCGCTTTTTACCCCTAAGTTTTCCCAATTTCTTGCCCCTAACGCATTTCACTCACTCTTGCCCCTAACGCATTTCTCTCACTCTTGCCCCTGAAGCGTTTCCCAACTGACTTTCGCCGCCGCCCTTCCCGAGCGCTAAGGCTGCTTTCGCAAAGCCCATTGACCAGCCTGAAGAATCAACTTCCGGTACGTCGGGTGCTTGAATGATTCCACATGGTGCCCAGGCATGAGATAAACAACTCGACCCAGACCGTACTCATGCGCCCAGGCAGCAGGCCACTTCTTGCCCTCATGCGTATATTCGAGCAGCACGGTCTTCTCTGACAACGGATCCATGTCGTAACGGTAAGGCTCCTCATCCATGCAGAAGGACTCAATCCCCTGCGTAATTTCGTGCTCGGCAGAGGTAAGATGGAAATCTAAGGATGTATAGGGAGGATGTCCTGTAAATTTGGCGCCTATCAATTGACTCAGCTCATATCTCGCTTGCAGCGATACTCCATTATGTATAACAAGCAGCCCGCCGCCGCCGCTTACGTAGGCTAATACGCCTGCTACTTGCTCTGGCGTCACCTGAATCTTCCAACTATCGGTATAGGAAATGAATAGATCGAACGCTTTCAGCTGTTCAACCGTTAGCTTCTCCCGGTCCTCCGATATTTCCACATCGATATGATCCTGGAACACATCCGTTATGTCATCAGCCACCGCTTGAAGTGGATGATATTTGGCGTTTGTGATGTCCCCCAGCAATAAAGCTTTTTGGTTGTTGTTCATATGCATACAAGCCCCTTTCGATCTGCTTACCAGCTCATTTCCTCTGCCTTGTAATCAAGGAAAGCCGGGTGCGTTAGTACTTCTTTGTTTTTTTGATACTGCAACAGCGTTTCTACGATCTGTGAAGCCGCTTCTTCCGCTGCGACATCGGCTGAATCGTTTAATTTCCCACTCATGTACGTCTTCATCCAGCCTGGGTGAATGACAAGAACGCGTCCGCCTTTATGCTTCAATTGATTATGAACAATATTAGATTGGATGTTTAATGCCGCCTTCGACATGCAGTAACCATACCAACTCTCCCGCCACGTTTGATTAATCTGTCCAGCTTCGGAGGAAATGTTAACGATCAGCTTGTCTTCCCCGTTCATCAACAGGGATATGATCGCATTCGTCACACGCAGCGGACCCAATGCATTCACATTGTACAGCCCCATTACCGCATTGAAATCGATCTCGCTAAAAATCTCATCGTCCTTGCCGCTGGCGATACCCGCATTATTAATAACGAGATCCAGCTTGCTCGTATACCCAGAGATCTTGATCGCGGCTTGCCTGACGCTCTCGTCATCCGATACGTCCAAATCAATCGCGATTAGCCTTCCGTCATAGGCATAAACCGCTTTGTCGAGCTGGACCCAATCGCGCAAAAATCGTCCAGCGAACACGGTGTATCCCCTTTTCAACAGCTGAACCGCCAACTCATACCCCAACCCCCGGTCCGCGCCGGTTACAAATGCATATTTTGTCATGGTTAGTCCACCCCACATTCCTTATCTACACTTTGACACTAGTAAATGATTTCAGCTTCCTGTATTCAACAGGGGTCAGCCCGTTATATGACTTAAATATTTTGATAAAATAGCTCTGGCTGTCATATCCCAGCAGCTCGCAAATTTTACACATAGGCTCATTGGTCATATCCAGCAGTTCCTTCGCTCTTTCCATTTTCATTCGCGTTACATACTCAATAAAGGTTTCCCCGGTTTCCTTCTTGAACAGACGGCTGAAGTAGCTGGAATTCAGAAACAGATGCTCGGCCACTTCCTCCAGAGAAATGCGCTTATCCAAATTCATAGACACATATTGCAAGGCATTCAGCACGGACAGACGCTTGCTCTGGTCCATAATCTCCCCTGTCACGGATATGGCGGAGTGGAAGTAATCGATAAGCCAATGCTCCAATTCCGTCATGGTATCGATCTCCAGGATATCCTTGTGCATCACATCAACGGAATACGTGGATCGGAAATGCTGCAAAGACTCCAATTTCAGTTTCAAATCCAGCAGCAGCTTCAATACCCAATCCTTCACCATCTCCGGTGGACAGGTTTGCTCTTTGAATACGTTCATCCAGCGCTTAACGGTTGGCAGCAAGGACGCTTCTTGTTTATCGACCAGAATGTCCCTGAACTCTTCATTGGCTTTATCGTAGTAAGAGAATACATAAGCTGGGACAAGTTCCCGCTCCTGTTGTCTGGCAATCTCCCCTTCGCCTAAATAGAAGCGCTGCGCCGTGCTGCCCAGCAGCCCTCTAAGGCCCAGCTTCAGCTCTTCGGGGGTGGTGCTTATCGTTCCAATCAAGTAAGTCATCGTTATTTTCAAGAAACGGCGCAGTGCTCCTTGTATCAAAAGAATCGTCCGCTTTGTTTGCTCATACGGATTCACCTTAAGACCTGGCGGATACAGAAACAGCATAAAGGATTCTTTGGCATCATAGCTGGCATGAATCGCCCCGGAACGCTCTTTGTCCAAGACCTCCCGAATCACATTGTTGACAGCAAAGCGTAAAATATCGTTGGATACGAATCGCTGCGCAACGCTTCGGTAGTTGCTGATGAAGCCCATGACCGGCAGGCATACTTGCCCCTGAAAGCTTAAACCGAAGGCTTTGGCTTCCACCTGCCATTTGGCAGCATCCAGAATAGGCTCATGGATTGTGCTGCGAATAAACTTCTCCTTCATCATCTCTTTGCTGCGATCAACCAGATCAAGCAGATGTGTGTGAAGCTGATCGTGCTGCTGCTCTTGGTCCAGCTTCTCCTTGAACTGCAATAGCAGCTTCTCCAAATCTGCCGGATTCAGCGTATCCTTGAGCAGGTAATCCTGAACATTCAGCTTCATAGCCTGCTGCGCATAATGAAATTCACTATGGCAGGACAGAATAGCGACCCGAATATCCGGCTTCCGCTGCTGCAGCTCACGAATGAGGTCCAGACCGTTCATCTTGGGCATGCCAATATCCGTAATGATAATATCCGGCATGTCCTCATCGCATGCTTCCAGCGCGCTCATCCCATTCTCATGAACACTGGTCAACTGCAAATCGAGGCGTTCCCAGGCAATGGCTTCCGATAATAATTCAAGAACAGGATAGTCATCATCCACCAACATCACTTTATACATCGCTGCGCCCCTCCAATTCCCTAGGAAAAAGCATCGTTACCCAGCTTCCTTTTCCGCGTTCACTGTCGATCTTCATTTCGAAAGCATCACCAAAGGTCAGCTTCATCCGTTCCCATACATTAGGCAGACCTACGCTGGAGAAGCGGTATACATCCTCTCCCTCCGCCGTGTCCAAGCCTTTGCCAGTCAGCACAGTATGGCGAAGCGAGGCTAATACGTGGGGCTCCATGCCTTCCCCATTATCCTCAACAATCACGACGAATTGGCGTTCATTGACAACTGCCTTCAACGTAATCGTTCCAGCGCATTGGTTCAGCCCGTGAATAAGTGCATTTTCGATAATCGGCTGTAAAAAGAATCTCGGCACCTTCTGAAAAAGCACATCCGGCGACACATCCACTTCAAGATTCACCTTTTCCTTTTGCCGCATATCCATTAATTGCACGTACTCCTTGATGGTCTCCACTTCCTCGTGAAAGTAGATCAAATCTTGATCCTGAGAGATCGTCATTCTCAGCAGCTTGGAGAGTGAGCTTATCATTTGCGCGCTTTCCACATCCCCTTTCCGCAGCACCTTCATTCGAATCGAATTCAGGACATTAAACAAGAAATGCGGATTGATCTGCACCTGCAGCATAGCCAGTTCTGCCTTGCGCTTGCGCGTCTGGGTGACTGTAATTTCAGCAATCATATATTTGATGTGATCGAGCATTTGATCGAAGGACATGCCGAGAATTCCGATTTCATCCTTGCCCCGGATAAAGGAGCGAACCTCCAGATTGCCTCGCCGTACCGTTGCCGCCACCCTGCCAAGATGCGCCAGCGGTTTTGTAAAGGCTTGCAGGAGATACAGCAGCAGCAATAAAAAGACAAGAAATGAAATGACTTGATACATAAATACTTTCTTAAAAATAGAATCGATTTTGAAAATCGCTTTTTTATAAGGAATTAATGACACAAGCTTCCAATCCGTAACGCTTAGCGGGAGCGTAGTCAGCAAGTAATCTTCATTCTCAATACGAATGATATCCGAAGCGTGTTCGGCTGCTTGCTTCACATAGGGAAATTTCAATCCAACGTGTTCGCTGTTCCTTTGGGAAAGGATGGTATCCGACTCATCCAGCAGCAAGGTTCCCTGATCTGAAGCAATTCGGTTAAAAATTTGGTTCACCTGATTTTCCATGATGGTGACAATGACATAGCCGTAAATATCGAGCCCCTCGCCTCGCAATGTGCGGGCTACAGAGATTTGGTGGGCATTCTTCAATGATTTTTCCGTTGAAAACACGGTTGGTGCCGTCCCCACCCAGTAGGACTGAATCCCGCTCAAATCTTTCAACTTACCGAACCACGGCTCTTCAAAGGTTTGCATCGGATCATACTCATACAGCGGGTAATTCGTATAATACGTCCCGTTTTTCAATAAAATCGTCACATAGCTTTTCTCGCCTGTGAAAGTAATATTCGTGATTTTGCTGGTTATTTTATACCTGTCTGCAAATCTCCGGTATTCAATATCGTCTCCCTGATATCCCGTTCCTGAAACTTCCTTCAAAATCGTATTAATTTCAGCATCCATTTGAATATAATTCGCAATATTCAGCATGTACTTGAGTAGATTCGTGACGTAGCCGTCTACCAGCTTTAGAGATTCCGCCGCATTGGATACCGCTTGTTCCTTAACGGCGTCCCGCGTTAAATAATTGTAGACCGACATCGTTATACAAGCCGGAATCAAGATGCAGACAACAGATGCAATCATCAGTTTAAATCGAAGCGTTCGGGGTGGCATCATTCTAGCCAGCAACTTCCACATCTGCGATTCCTCCCTTATTGACACCAGGAAGGGCTAGAATACGCCCCCTCCTACTTGCTTCTATTATAGCTTCTTATTTTTTATTGGCATCAATCAATTTTTGAACGCGATCTTTGGATTTTTTGATCATCGTGTCTATATCTTGCTTGCCAAAAATCAACAATTCAAATTCCTCATTGATCGCTTTATTGATTTCTGCTTGATACGTCACAGGAGGAATTGATTTGGCTGATTTGTAACCCGTCATCACGTTCGTGATAGAGGCTTTATCCACCTTTTCCGGGTTCTTCGTTTTGCTCAGAATGACATCGACAATTTTCCCCATTTCCTCCGGCTTTACTTTGCTCCATGATGGGATTTGTTTGCCTTGTACGATTTGTCCTTCTGTCGTATACCAACGAATGAACTTATACGCTTCTTCCTTATGTTTGGAATTGGCCGCTATCGCCATGTAATCTGTGATATACGGCGCGTAGCCGCTAGGATCGCCAGGTGCATTTTTGGGATACGGTGCTACGGCAACGTTGAAGTTCAGCGGGAATTGCTCGGTACCGCCAAGCTCGCTAGTAAACCAGCTGCCCATCAGAACCATGCTTGTCGTTTGGTTGAAGAAGGCAGGACGATAGTGCAGTTTTTGCGATATCCTTTCGTCATACGGAGTTAAGGATTTATCTTCTTTCTCCATTTTGAGGTAAAGCTCAATCGTCTTTCTAAATAATGGACTATCGAGATTGGAGGTGCCATCCGCTTTCAGGAACTCCATATTATCCGGTTGATTGCCTAACTGCAGCTTCATAAACTCCATGAATCCGCCGTCCGTCGGCCCGTGGAAGAAAGCCCCGTAACGCTTCGTTGTACCCTCGCCTTTGGTCAGTTTCTTGGCATATTCCCTGAACTCATCCCAAGTCCAATCCGTAGGCACTTTCAGTCCCGCTTGATCCAAATGGTCTTTGTTCAAGACAACATACCAAGGTGTAAGCTTCGTCGGAAGGGCGTAATACTTGCCGTTAAGCTGGGTATCTACCTTATATTCTTCACTAACCTTAAAACCTTCTTTGGCAATAAACTCATCCATCGGCGCAGCAATCCCTAAGGCAACCCGCTTCGCAAAGCTGGCTGGGTCCGTCAGCATCAACACATCCATCGTTTCCCCGGAGGAAGCGGCCAAATCGAGCTTCTTATTCGCCTCAGCCGTATCCCCTTTATCGCTAAGTTGAACCAGATCAATCTTAATATCGGGAAATTTCTTCTCAAAAGCCGGAATTGTTTCCTTCCAGTTATAGTTCGAGTCCATCCCGTGCGTCAAAAACCGAATCGTAACCGCATCCTTCGACTTCCCGCCAGACGGTGTGCTGTTCCCCTCATTGGACTGTGTTTTACTTCCGGTGGAACAACCGACAAGCAGACTTAGTGCCATAGTTCCTACAAGCAAAACCTTGAACACATTCTTTTTCAAGTGTACCCCTCCATGTTTTGTGATAGCGCTTCCACTACTTGCTCGATTATTGTAACAAGATCTTCTGTTCCTTCTATAAAAGAGAATTGACTTTTTTACCGACTATTTTGACTTTATAACGCCAACTACCCTTTCACGCCACCCATTGAGATGCCTTCAATAACACTTTTCTGCCCTATCAGGAAAACGATAAGCAGCGGGAAGATCGCTGAAACTGCGGCAGCCATAATGAGGGAATAGAATTCTCCGTTAATGCTTGAGAACTTCTGCATAGCGAGCTGAATCGTATACAACTTATCTGTTCGCAAGAAAATTAATGGATTCTGATAATCATTCCACGTCCAAATGAATCGCAGAATGGCATATGTGGCTATAGCCGGTCGCACCAGGGGAAGCGCAATGCTTAAATAGATTCTGAAATGACCCGCGCCTTCCATTTTGGCCGATTCAATGTATTCGTTGTGGATGCCTATAAAAAACTGTCTCAACATAAACGTACCGAGCACACTAAAGCTATTAAGAATAATCAATCCCATATGGGTATCAAAAAAACCAGCGGAGCGGTATAAAATAAACTGCGGAATAAGAATGGCCTGCCCAGGTACCATATAGGTGGCAAGTACGATCAGGAACAGCCACTTGCCTGCAGGAAATTGAACCTTAGAGAAGCCATAGGCGGCCAAACTGGAAACCGTGCAGGAGATCAGCGTCGTTAGTACACTAATTTTAATGGAATTCCAATAGTACGTATAGAAGGGATAATTACCAAACCACACCTCCTTGTAATTGCCCCAAGCATTCCAGTGGACAGGAATCCATTCAATAGGAAAATTAAATACATCCGCTTCAATCTTGAACGAGGCCGAAATCATCCAGAAAAAGGGCATTAGAAAAAGCAAGCTGAACAGAAACATGATGACAGTGAGCACTATTTTACGTAAATTCATGGCTGATTGCACAAGGCTTCCTCCTTCCTAATAATTGACCCATTTCTTTTGACCGAACCATTGCAGGATCGTAATTAGCAAAACGCAGAAGAACAAAACAGATGCCATCGAGGAGGCATAACCTATTTTCAAATTCACAAAAGCCATTTCATACATGTCCCACACCATCATCGAAGTAGATCTCATCGGTCCGCCTCTTGTCAGGATGGCTATCAAATCGAATACTTTAAAGGTAGCAATGATGCCGGAGACGAGTAGAAAGAAAGAGGTAGGCGATAAGAGCGGCAGCGTAATTCGCCGAAATTTCACCCAACCGTTGGCACCGTCAATGTCGGCCGCTTCATATAGATCCTTGGGAATGTCCTGCAATCCAGCAATATAAATGATCATATTGAAACCAATCGATATCCATACGGATACCATCATTAGCGAAGGCAGCGCGTAGGACGGATCTGCGATCCATTTGGGCGGATTATCAATGCCGATAGAGGTCAGAAATTGATTTACAGGTCCTGTAGACGGATTGAACAGCACCATCCACACCGTCGCAACAGCGACCACACTGGAAATATAGGGCATGAAAAAAGCGACCTTAAAAAAACTTTTGAAATAAATATGCTTCTCGATCAGAATCGCGAGCAGCAGAGCAATCCCCATATAGATTGGGACCGTCAGCAAGAACATGGCATTATTTTTCATCGACTTCAAAAATGTGACATCGCTCATCAGGGTTTGGAAGTTGCTAAAACCAACCCATTTGAAACCGCTAAGCCCCATGATAAAGTTCCAATCCGAGAACGCTATCAGGAATGTAGCTATAATAGGAATGAGCGTTAGAAACGTAACGCCCAGGATCATAGGACTAACGAACAATAGACCTGCAAACGATTCTTTGCGCTGCAACGATCCTAGCCGTCGCTTGGAAACCGGTCTATCCATGGAGACTACCGAGGAATTGTGGTTCATCGCATTCACCTCTCTACTGAAATTTGTTGGGCAGACCAATCGCGAATCTTCTTATCAGATGGAAGCAGGAAGCCCATGCCGCCCAATAAAGGCATAAACGAGCAGGCTGTAATTACCAGGGTCAAACTTGTTGCGTCAATCAGCCCTCCCAATGCTACAGCACCAATCGCCCCCATGCCGAAGGAAAGTCCTGTAATCAAGCCCGAAACGGTTCCCACCTTGCCAGGTACCAACTCCTGCACATACACCACCGTGACAGAAAAACTGCTATGATTGAGCACACCGAGTAAAAATAATAGCGGATAAGTCCACAGCTCATTGGCATGCGGGAGCAGCATAGCGAACGGAGCCGAGCCGAGCAGTGAAAGCAAAATCACACTTTTCCGGCCAATTCGGTCTGACAGCGGGCCTCCCACGAATGTTCCGAGAATACCTGCGCCCAAATAAATGAATATATACAGCTGCGCTGTAGGTACGGATATTTGAAAATGCTCAATCAAGTAGAATACGAAATAGGTCGAAATGCTGGATCCAAACCATGATCTGGCAAAAGCGATGAAAATAATCAGAATGATGGCATATCGGATCGCTTTTTTGTGCTTTTCGTCCAACGGCCTGGCGTTGGCATTGCCCTTTTTCACTGGAATGAGCGATAGATGCGCTCTATACCAGCGTGCAACCCGCAGCTGAATAGCTATGCCTATAGCTGCTAGCAGCGTGAACCAGATGGCTCCGAATTGTCCATATGGGAAAAAGATCAGTGCCGTCATCAGCGGCGCAAGCGCGTTGCCGGTGTTGCCTCCAACCTGGAAGATGGATTGGGCCAAGCCTCTGCGCTGCCCGGCAGCCAAGTAGGAAATCCGTGATCCCTCCGGGTGGAACATTGCGGAAGCTACGCCTACACAGGCAACAGCGGCGAGCACCATCGCATACCCCGGGGCCAAAGCCAGCCCCAGCATGCCGAGAAGGGCGATCGCCATGCCTATGGGCAGTAATTTCGGCGTAGGTCGCGCATCCGCATACATGCCGACAAACGGCTGCATCACCGAAGACGAAAAATACAAGATGAACGTAATGATTCCTATTTGCGTAAACGACAAATGCAGCGAATCCCTCAAGATCGGGTAAGAAGCCGGAATGACGGCTTGCAGCGCATCATTGATCAAATGAGCCGAACCTATCGCAAATAGGACCGGATAAATCGTGGGTTTTGCCTGCTGTTCACTCATGGCAGTCTGTTATCTCCTTCTACTAAATTCATCCTCATCTGAACCTCCCTTGTCTTCTTCATAGCTCTCATTATAGGGGAAGGGGCTTAGGCAACTTTGCCACTATTTTGATTTTCTTTTGTAGAATTATGACTTTTGTCGGCATTTATCAGATCAACAGATCCTCGGCCAGCCTGTCAAACCTAGCGAACGCTATGACGCTTATCGACGAGAAAAGGCTACTCTGACGTGCTAACGAACTCTATGACGCTTATCCACGAGAAAAAGGCTACTCTGACGTGCTAACGAACTCTATGACGCTTATCGACGAGAAAAAGGCTACTCTGACGTGCTAACGAACGCTATGACGCTTATTGACGAGAAAAGGCTACTCTGACGTGCTAACGAACTCTATGACGCTTATCGACGAGAAAAAGGCTACTCTGACGTGCTAACGAACTCAATAGGCGTTATGAAGGAGCATTTAGGAGGAAGCGTGATCATTATCTTTCTATAGTGCATCTGGAATTCTCCGCCCTGAGAGATGAGCCGCTTCCAAGCGACAAATCCTAGTAGGGGAACTACAGTACGCTATTTAGGCAAATAGCAGGGATGCTGGGACAATAGCGGAACTACAGGGTCTTATATCCACGAAAAGCGCTAAATTTCCCTAAAAACAACAAATTAGCGTACTGTAGTTCCCTCAACCTCGCGATAATGGCACTTTTTGCTATAATAGCGTACTGTAGTTCCCTCACCGCGCGAGGCAGCTGAACTAGCTCCTCAATCAAACCCGTGTGTACAATGATGAGCACGGGAAAATTCCGTCGTTCTTTCTTCGAAGGACGAACCATAAGCACTCATACCTTGCTTATGCCCCCAAAACAGCAGCCATTCAAACAAATAAGCACGTTTAGCTACCTTATTCTCCGCGTACCGAGCCCAAAGTGGGGGGCCAAGTTCGCTCACCCCAACCCCCAAAAAAAAGCAAGGCTTCGCTCATCCCAAACCAAAAAAAGAGGCAAGGGGTTAATTCACCCCTGCCTCTTGCTCTTGCTCTTGCTCTTGCTCTTGCTCTTGCGCTTGCTCTTGCTCTTGCTCTTGCATTTGCTCTTGCTCTTGCTCTTGCTTTTGCTCTTGCGCTTGCGCTTGCTCTTGCTCTTGCTCTTGCATTTGCATTTGCCTCAAGCCCTGCCTCTTGCTCTTGCATTTGCTTTGCCTCAAGCTTTGCCTCAAGCCCTGCCACTTGCCCTGCCCCTTACTCTATGCCGTTGTAATAAGTCCGAATGTGCCATCATGGCGACGATACACAAGTTCGGTTTTATTGGTATCCCGGTTATAAAACATGTGGAAACTGTGATCCAACAGCATCATTTGGAGAATGGCTTCATCGATATCTTCCGGCTTATTCGGAACGATCTTCACACGGGCTACTTCAAAGAGGGCATCGTCCTCTCTGTCCGCCCCTTCCAGCCGACCAGACATCTCTCTTACCCCGCCTTGTTGGCGTATGCGATGCTTAATTTTGTCCTTTAACTTTCGCGTCTGTCTCTCTAATTTATCGGCGACGCCATCGATCGATGCGTACATATCCTCGCTTTTTTCTTCTGCACGAAGCACAACGCCTTGGCAGGTGATTGTGACTTCTACCGCATGAACTTGTTTGTGGCCTTGCACAGACAGCGTAACATGCATGTCGCAATCTTCTTCATACCAGGATTCCAATCGTCCCAATTTGCGTTCCGCATATTCATGCAAGGAAGGAGTCACTGTTACATCTTTGCCATGTATAATTAATCTCATTTCGCTCATCTCCTTGGTATTCATCATCGGTCCTATTTCAACAAAAAAATGACTCCAAATCTGTCATTACTTGCTCCGTTATTGGAAAAACTAGCTGTTCCTCCATGGTAAAGTGGTCGTTTAATATCAAGCACGCCTGAACGAGATGCGATGTGATCTCCGCTAGTTGCTTCTTAGGAACAAGAGGTGATACCTTGCAAACAGCTTCCTGGAAAGATTCGATAAACGACAAACCGAGTTGATGATCTTTTTCCAATACCCAGAAAGAAGGCAGGATAGAAGGTCCCGAGTGACGATCAAAATAGGTCAGCAGAAACGGAAACAATTCCTTCTCTTCCCAATCCGAATGCCGTTTCAGCACTTCAACGAATCGCTGGGTGCGATCTCTGAGTTCTTGGACAAGCTGTATGCCCTTCACCAAATCATCCGACAGAATCACTTCCTTGGCGCTCGTTTCGAGCAGCCTTAGCTGATCTCTCAATTCCTCATGCTCTGCCCTTAATCGATCGGTCGCATATGCAAGCTCGTCTGGGTTTGAAGAAGCAATCCCTGAAGCATAGCCAGTGGCATGTATTGCCATACTGCGTCCCTCCCAAAGTCATCATTTCCTTCACTATCTTCAGTATAGCGGCAGAATTGACTTCTCGCTGTGCGCTAAATCACACAGCACATGTGAAATTTATCACATACATATACTCTGGCAAGTTATATAATTAAATCATCAAAGAAGAGGAGTGATTTCTATGACAACCCTGCATAATGAAGAGTTAGAAGCCTTGCGCGATGATTTCTGCTGTGAGTATGGCAAAGTATTTGCGGAAAAAGCAGCTGGGTTGTACGATCAGGAAGAACCGAACGATCTGCAGCACGTTGGCCTTCAAGAGGAGTACTTCCTATGAATCATCCTAAAAAATAACCAGTAGTGCTGGAATTCATCCTGCGCTGCTGGTTATTTTTAATCTACCTTGTTCAATTAGATCCCTCGCCCGGGCAACTTGTTGATCTGTCGGCGTAGGGCATTGTTCGAGCGGATATTCTTTCCCCATTTGCTGCCACTTATGAACGCCCATTCTGTGATAGGGCAGTAGTTCCAGTTTACTTACGTTTTGCAAAGTGCCGATAAACTTGCCAAGCTCAAGCAGATCCTTGGCCTCATCCGTCCAACCAGGTACAAGTACGTGGCGAATCCAGACAGGTTTGCCTATCTCGCTCAGATATTGGCCAAAGCGCTTGATCCGATCATTAGGCTGCGCCGTCAGCGCGATGTGCGTCTCTGGATTGATCTGTTTCAGATCAAGCAGCACTAAATCCGTTACGTCCAGCAGCTCCTGCGCATGACTCGGCTCACAAAACCCGTTGGTATCCAGGGTGGTATGCAAGCCCCAACGCTTGCGGCATTCGGCAAACAAACGGGCCAGGAAGGGGGCCTGCAAAGTCGGCTCCCCTCCTGTTACCGTAATGCCGCCTCCCGACCGGTGGTAGTACTCGACGTAGGGTTCAATCTCCCGGAGAATCTCGTCTACCTCCATCGGTCTGCCCGCATTCATTTCCCATGAATCCGGATTATGGCAGTACTGGCACTGCAGCGCACAGCCCTGCATGAAAAGCACAAAGCGGATGCCCGGACCGTCAACGGTGCCGAAGGTGTCGAAGGAATGTATGCGTCCTTTCATTGGTCTGCCCCCTCTCTATTCTTACATCGTGCCGTGGAAGGTACGATGTATCACGTCAAGCTGCTGTTCCTTGGTCAGCTTGATGAAGTTTACCGCATACCCGGAGACACGAATCGTCAATTGCGGATACAACTCCGGATGCTCCATAGCATCTAACAGCTTCGCTCGATCAAACACATTAATATTCAAGTGATGCCCTTGATTGGCCATATAGCCGTCAAGCATAGCAACTAGATTCGAAATGCGCGTCTCCTCTTCCCGGCCAAGTGCCTTCGGCACGATAGAGAACGTATTGGATATCCCGTCGAGGCAATGTTCATAAGGCAGCTTGGCAACGGAAGCGAGTGAAGCTAACGCTCCCTTCCGGTCGCGGCCATGCATAGGATTGGCGCCTGGCGCAAAGGGCTCTCCGGCTTTGCGGCCATCCGGTGTGCTTCCTGTCTTTTTGCCATATACGACATTCGAGGTGATGGTCAGAACGGACATTGTTGGCACCGCGCCCCGATACGTGGTATGCTTCCTAATCTTATTCATGAACGTTTCCGTCAATTGCACAGCAATGGCATCTACCCGCTCATCATTATTGCCGTACTGCGGGTACTCGCCCTCAATCTCAAAATCAACGGCGATGCCTTGTTCATTGCGAACCGGGCGCACCTTCGCATGCTTAATCGCGCTGAGCGAGTCGGCTACAACTGATAATCCGGCGATGCCTGTTGCCATGGTGCGTACAATTTCACGATCATGCAAAGCCATCTCCAAGCGCTCATAGCAATATTTGTCATGCATATAGTGAATCACATTAAGGGTGTTCACATACAGCTTCGCCAGCCACTCCATGATCGTATCGAAGTTTTCCACGACTTGTTCGTAGTTCAACACATCCGAAGTTACAGGTGCTATCCGGGGGCCAACCTGAATCCCAAGCTTCTCATCTACCCCACCGTTAATGGCATACAGCAAAGCTTTGGCTAAATTGGCGCGAGCGCCGAAGAATTGCATCTGCTTGCCGATACGCATAGCGGAGACACAGCAAGCAATGCCGTAGTCATCCCCGTAGTATGGACGCATGAGATCATCATTCTCGTATTGAATCGAGCTGGTCTCGGCAGATACTTTGGCACAGTAAGCCTTGAAGCCATCCGGCAGCTGCGTAGACCAGAGCACGGTTAAATTCGGTTCAGGCGCCGGCCCCAGATTGTATAAGGTATGAAGGAAACGGAAGGAATTTTTGGTCACTCGCGCTCGGCCATCCAGTCCCATGCCGCCAATGGATTCGGTCACCCACGTAGGGTCCCCACTGAATAACTCGTTATAATCAGGAGTACGCAGAAACTTCACAATACGCAGCTTCATCACAAAATGGTCAACAAGCTCCTGCGCCTCATCTTCTGTTAGCGTCCCCTCGGAGAGATCCCGCTCGATATAAATATCAAGGAAGCTGGATACTCGTCCAAGGCTCATCGCCGCGCCATTCTGCTCTTTAATCGCGGCCAAATAGGCAAAATACAGCCATTGCACAGCTTCCTTGGCAGTCGCTGCCGGCTTCGCAATATCGAAGCCATACGACTTAGCCATCATCTTTAATTCACCCAAACTGCGAATCTGCTCGGAAAGCTCCTCGCGCAGCCGAATCACATCCTCCGTGATGGCGTCAACTTCCATCTGCAGAAGATCTTTCTGCTTTTCTGCGATTAATCGGTCCACGCCATACAGCGCAACACGCCGGTAATCGCCGATGATCCGACCGCGGCCGTAAGCATCCGGCAGCCCAGTAATAATGGCAGCCTTGCGCGCTGTTTTCATCTCCGACGTGTAAGCATCGAACACACCTTGGTTATGCGTTTTGCGAATATCTGTGAACACTTGGATGATTTCTTCCGGCAGCTTGAATCCGTAGGCCTCGCAAGCATCGATCACCATGCGGATACCGCCGAAAGGCTGCACGGAGCGCTTCAGAGGAGCGTCGGTTTGCAGACCGACGATTTTCTCCTCGTTCTTGGCGATATAACCGGGCGCATGTGAGGTAATCGTGGACACCGTGTGAACATCGATGTCCAATACGCCCCCGTTCTCCCGCTCTTGGCGGGTCAGCGCGCTGACCACCTGCCATAGCTCATTCGTTGCTTCCGTAGGACCAGCCAGGAAGGCATGATCTCCTGTATAAACTGTCATATTTTTATCGATAAAATCTTTCACATCAATGGCCGTTTGCCATTTCCCCTGCACAAATCCGTGCCAGTGGCGGCCTGCTGCCAACTCTTCTTCTCTTATCGCCATGATGGTGCCTCCTTCGAAATCGCGATTAAAACTTTCCGTAAAAAGCATTGCGATAAACGTCAGCCAACTCTGTTACCAGCGGCATCCGCGGATTGGCTGTTGTACATTGATCTTCAAATGCCCGATCCGCCAAATAATCTACCCGCTTCTCGAATTGTTCCGCATGGAATCCCAAATCCTGAAATTTCTCAGGAATGCCAAGAATTTGGTTTAGCTTGCGGATGGCTTCGATCAGGCTGTTCACGCCTTCTTCGGTCGTTTTGGCCGGAAGTCCCAACATACGGGCAATTTCGGCATAGCGCTGATCTGCAATGAAATGATCATATTTCGGGAATGAAGTGAACTTGGTCGGTTTTTGCGCGTTATAGCGAATGACATGCGGCATCAAAATCGCATTGGTACGCCCATGCGCGGTGTGGTATTCGCCGCCCCATTTATGCGCCAAGCTGTGATTGATACCGAGGAAGGCATTCGCAAAGGCCATGCCCGCGATCGTTGAAGCGTTATGCATCTTCTCCCGGGCAATCGGATCTGCTGTCGCAAACGACTTCTCCAAGTTCTGGAACACGAGTTGAATAGCTTTCATGGCCAACCCATCGGAATAGTCGTTCGCCATAACCGATACATAAGCTTCAATGGCATGGGTCAGGACATCCATTCCCGTGTCGGCTACTGCCGTCTTAGGCAAGCTGTACACATAGTCAGGATCGATGATAGCAACATCCGGCGTAAGCTCATAATCGGCTAGCGGGTACTTCGTATTGCCTTTTTCCTTATCCGTAATGACGGCGAATGAAGTCACTTCCGAGCCTGTGCCCGAAGTCGTGGGAATCGCGACGAATTTGGCTTTGCGCCCTAGACGCGGATATTTGTAGACCCGTTTGCGAATATCCATAAACTTTTGCTTCAATGCGTCAAAATCAGTATCCGGGTATTCATAGAACAACCACATCGCCTTGGCTGCATCCATCGGTGATCCGCCGCCTAGGGCAATAATGCAGTCCGGCTGGAAGCTAGCCATTTGGGCCCGGCCGCGTTCCACGGTTTCGACAGATGGGTCTGGTTCCACGTCCGAGAACACTTCGATGTAAACCGGCAGTTGTCTTTTGCGAAGATAATATTCAACCCGCTCGACATAGCCAAGCTTCACCATCATTGGATCCGTAACAATCATGACCCGTGTAATGTCAGGCATCTTCTCCAAATACTGTGTAGCGCCTTTTTCAAAATAAATCTTTGGCGGTATCTTGAACCACTGCATATTAACCGTACGATAAGCAACCCGCTTCACATTGATCAAATTTACAGCGCTCACGTTGGAAGTTGTGGAGTTATGTCCATAGGAACCACAGCCAAGTGTCAAAGATGGCAAGTTGGTATTATAAATGTCGCCAATAGCCCCGTGAGTGGAAGGTGAGTTGACGATGACGCGTCCCGTTTGCAGTTTATTCGAGAAAGCCTCGATCACTTCTGCGTTCTGGGAGTGAATGACAGAGGAATGACCCATCCCGCCAAATTTGACCACTTCTACAGCACGAGCAATGCCTTGTTCCGCATTCTTCACTTTGTAGCAAGCGAGCACAGGGCTTAATTTCTCAGCGGATAAAGGGAAGGCCTCCCCGACGCCGGTTAGCTCCGCAACCAGTATTTTCGTAGCTGCAGGCACCTTAATGCCAGCCATCTCGGCGATTTTCACGGCAGATTGACCTACAATAACGGCATTCACCGCGCACTTTTCCGCATTAATAACTAGTTTGGAGACGGCTTCCGTCTCCTCTTTATTCAGAAAGTAACAGCCCTGATCGGCCATCAGCTTTCTTGTTTCTGCGTACACCGCTTCCTCAATAATGACAGCCTGCTCTGAGGCACAAATCATGCCATTATCAAAAGTTTTGGATAAAATCAAGTCATTCACAGCCTGCTGCAAATTGGCTGATTTCTCAATAAAACAAGGGACATTCCCTGGCCCAACGCCTAAGGCTGGCTTCCCTGTGCTATACGCTGCCTTCACCATGGAAGACCCTCCAGTTGCTAAGACGAGTGCTACATCGGGATGATTCATCAGCAGTTGCGTTGCTTCCACAGAGGGATGCTTCACCCACTGAATACAATGTTCGGGAGCACCCGCCTTCACGGCTGCTTCCAGCAAGGTCGCTGCCGCTGCGGCACTTGATTGCTGGGCGGAAGGGTGGAACGCGAAGATGATGGGGTTGCGCGTTTTGGTCGCAATCAATGATTTGAACATCGTCGTCGAAGTCGGATTGGTAACCGGCGTCACCCCGGCAATGATGCCGACAGGTTCGGCTACCATGCGGTAGTTCTCATACGTGTTTTCCTCGATTACGCCAACTGTTTTGTTATTTTTGATGCTATGGTAAATGTACTCTGTGGCAAATAAATTTTTCGTGATCTTGTCTTCATACACACCGCGACCGGTTTCCTCCACAGCAAATTTGGCGAGAACCATGTGCCTATCGATGCCTGCTAACGCCATTTGCTGAATTATGCGGTCAACCTGATCTTGATCCAATTTCAGAAATTGCTGCTGCGCTTCCTTCGCTCTAGCCACCAGCTGGTTCACTTCGTCTTGCGCGGAAATCCGTTCATTCGTTTTCGCTTCTTTGGTTGTCATGATGCTTTCACTCCTTTATTTGCTAATTGCTGTAGAGCCATTGATTTGTTTGGTATACCACTAGATTAAACTTAATCCGGCGCCCCAACTATGATAAAAATCACTACCAAGTAACAAATCCTTTGGAACCGGGAGCCGGGTTCACAATCATGTCCATGAGCGGTATGGAATAGGCAAATAAAATCAAGAGAATCGAAACCGTAATCCAGATCCGCCAGCGATCCAGATAGGCCGGTGTTGCCTCCGCAGATTCCATGGCTGTACCGATGGGATACTCGGTTTCGCCTTTGGGCGCACGCAGCAGAGCGAAAAAGTTATAAACCATAAGCAGCACCCCGAGGAATAGCACGGTTCCGCCGATTGCCATGAAAACGTAATACGGCATCCAGGTCGCCGCATCCGCATTGCCTTCATACGTCGTGAACGCTGTTCGTCTCGGTGCGCCGAACAAGCCGACCAGATGCATCGCACCTGACATGAAGAACATGCCCACACACCAAATGATCGTTTGGATAATCCCTAATTTATTCATTCTGGCTGTTAGTACACGTCCGGTAACCGCAGGGATTAGCCAATACGTAATCCCAAAGAACGTCAACGCTACACTGGTTGCAACGGTTAAGTGAAAATGTCCCGTCACCCATAATGTGTTATGGACAACAGCATTCATTTGGTTACTGGCGTTGATTAATCCGCCTGCGCCAGCAGGTATGAAAATCAGCATCCCCATGAAAGGCGCAAAGAATCTAACATCCTTCCAAGGCAGCATCTTCACCCATCCAAAAAGCCCTTTGGCTCCTAAGGCACGACCATGCAATTCAAAGGTTGCAAATAGGGAGAAAGCCGTCATCAAAGACGGAACAACCACCATGAACGTTAATACAACCTGCAAGTATTTCCAAAAGGAGCTAATGCCAGGCTCCATCAACTGATGGTGAAAACCGACAGGAATCGAGAACAACAACAAGAGGATGAAAGAAAGTCTGGCAAGCGCATCGCTGTAAATTTTGCCTCCGATAATTTTCGGAATGATGACATACCAGCACATATACGCGGGCATTAGCCAGAAATAGACGAGAGGATGCCCAAAATACCAGAATAACGTGCGGCTAAGCATGACATTAATCGTTTCCACCCATCCAAAGGACCAGGGAATCAATTGAATCAACACCTCAGCGGCAACCCCGATTGTGGCGATTTGCCACATTAGGAAGGTCACAACAGACATAAAGGCGAACAGTGGGGACAACTTGTCTGGATGTGTTCTTTTCCAATATTTATATTGATAGAAAATACCCCAGCCGCTGATCCAGCTTCCTACCACTAGCATAGCTAAGCCAATATAGAAGTAAGGAGATGCCTTTAGTGGCGCATAGAAGGTATACAGTACGCTGGCCTTCCCCGTTAAGACCATCGCAACTCCAAGTGCCGTACCTGCTGTCATGAAACCGAAGCCTGCCCAACCCATTCTATGGACAATCGGGAGGAGTTTCCCCCCTAACGTGTAAGAAATGCCCGAATACAGAAAACCAATAATAAAATATGTCGTAAACACAATCGCCATCAGAACCCCATGTGCGGTCAATAGCTCGTAGTAGCCAATGCCATAAGGCAATTGAATCGTGCCGCTCTTCACCATCGTTTGCAGCAATCCTGCCACACCGCCGATCAGCAGCGCTATGAACGCCACCAGAATATGGGCGACTACCAATTTGCCATCCTTGAGATCAAATGTATGAGTTAATGTCCTATCTCCCATTTTCATGCTGTCTTCCACCTTCCTTCGCTTCTACCCGCTACTTAACAATAATCGTTGTTTTCATATATTCATGAGCACCGCCGCAATATTCATTGCAGAGGATCAAATACTCGCCTGGCTGTGTAAACGTATGGCTGACATGGCTGATTTCACCTGGGACAATCATCATGTTGACGTTCGTGCCCGGAATGGCAAAGCCGTGAACCACGTCTTGGCTTGTCACGACGAAGTTGATCGTCGCTCCCAACGGGACCTCCATCTTGTCGGGCGCATAGCCAAAAGTAAAAGCTGTCATAATCGCTTCATACGTATGGTCGTCCATTTGGCGCAGCCCGGGCTTATCAAAGGGGGCTGTCTCTTGAACCTTCGAGGGGTCAATCTGATGGTGGTGCTCACTTGGCGGCTTGACGCCCATTGCGAATGCGGAAACCCCCAACACAGCTAGAAATACAAATAGCATAACGATCCCAATTGTTAACCAAATTTTTTCGAGTTTATGGATATGCATGGTCTAACCACCTTTACTAGAACATAATGTGCCTTGCTTTATTGCCTGGATATAAATAGAACAAATATGATGACCCAACTGACTAGCAAGAAGAGTCCTAAGAGTAAAACCGAGGCGAACGTTCCCCTCAAGATGGGCTCCTGCTCTGTATTATTCCTTTCCTTATCTATCGCATCGTTATTGCGGCTATCCATCCTCTTCACCTCCTGTCTTATTTATCTAAGTGCTGTATGGCCTCGTAGTCGGCAATCGTCTTGATATTGGCTACAAAATTCAAGTCAATGCCGTTATCCAGCAAGTATCTCTCCCCTAATTCGCTCCATATAACATGGTTGAGCATCGCCGAAACTCTAATCTTCCCTTGATTAAATAGCGGCGCAATCCGGGCCGCACAGGCTCGGTCATAAATCCCGTGCAAGGGATAAAGCTTGCCTGCCACGATGGGGATAACCGCTTCGAACCCATCTTGCTTTTTGGCCATGAGCAGTTGAGCCGCTTTATTGGATATTAAGGGCATATCGCACCCCACGATCCAAACGGACGCATACTTCGCCAAAGATAAAGCGGCATGCATCCCCCCAAGAGGACCCTGACCTGCGAAAAAATCAGTAATAATGCGCACAGAACGATCGACCTTGTTCAAATAGGGCTTGGGATCATTCGTGACAATAATGATTTCGTCACAGATCTCTCGCATACGATCAATTTGCCGGACAATCAGAGCCTTCCCGTCAAACGGAAGCAATGCCGTCAGTTCTCCGTTCATGGTACGGTTTGCTCCACCAGCCAGAATAACGCCTGAAAGCATACCCATCACTTCTCCTTTCAACCTGTCTTGATACCTCCACTTTAGTCAAAAAGCAAACACCTGTAAGTGAAAAATGTCACACATCCGCAACCATTTCGCCACAAAAAAAACCTCTTCTTTCCTCCGAATTGCCGAAGTAGAAAGAACAGGTTTTTGACGATTGCATCGCGGGCGCAGATTGCCTCTTATCTCAATTTTGCTTTGAGATGGAAGCGTTCCAAGAGCTTATCGAACCATTTGTGCAGGTAAGGGAGTATCAGATGATCCACACCAAATTTCCCTGCATTTGCGCCTGCTGCTATGATGAAGAAACCGAGAAGCACTAACCATGGATTCGAGCTAACCGTACCAGCGAACATATACATGAAATTCATCAGTAAGCCGAAGAATACGGCTGCTGTAGTCAGCGCTCCGATCAGTAAACCGATACCGACCAAAAGCTCGCCCCAGGGAACTAAGACATTAAACCACCCGATATGGGGCAGCGCGAAATTTTTCAAGAAAGCCACATAGTTGGCATAAACCAGATCTGTCGTTCCACTCTCAAGAACCGGTTTGGCAATCGCGCCCTTCAAGTAGCCTGTTGCGTCGAAAGCTTTATCCCCCGTAATTTTGTGCCATCCCGCGACCGCCCATTCCCAACCCACATATAATCGAATGATCGTCAACAGGATCGCCGCATAATTGTTTCCTCTTAACCATTTCATCATCTGAACCATCTCCTTCGTATCTTATGACTTTATTATAGGACGGAGAAAATGAGTTGTATGTGAATTAAATCACAGTCTCACGAATTCTTCTTATTTATAATGAAGGATATATGGATCCAGTACGCAACCAAGGAGATGATTCTAATCATGAAAAAAGAAATCACCGTTCATTTCAAAGTCATCCATCACGATCGAAGTTCTCTGTTAAGGGGGATTATTTTCTTAGAGGAGAATCACCAGCCCACGATATCTGATTATGAACAATGCCTTCGCGCTTGTGGGCATGACGTCGTTCTGGAAGATCGAGAACACATCATATTCAGAGCTTCTACACCAAAAGAAAACTATATCATTCACATTCTAGAGGAAGAACAAGCTTCCATTAGAGATGTCATTGTCGAGAGTTTAGTTAGCAACCTCATTCGTTTGAAATAGTTTCTCCACTTGAAAAGGAGGCTGGCTCAACAGGTCGAACACCTGGCGAGCAGCCTCCTCTTTGTTGTTAACCAGCTAGCGCCGGTACACCAAACCATACATGACCGCAACGAACAGCGCGCCTCCCATTGAATTTCCTATATATACTGGGACAAAATTGTGCAAGTATTCCGTCCAGGTAGCCTGACCAGCAAAAATAGCGGCTGGAATGACGAACATATTGGCAACGACATGCTGAAATCCGATTGCGACAAAAGCCATCGTCGGAAACCAGATGCCCCATATTTTGCCCCCGCTATCCTCTGCGCCATACGAGAGCCACACAGCAAGGCCAACCAGCCAATTGCAACCGATACCGGATAGCAAAGCAACTAAGAAGGGCTCTTCGATCTTGGCATGGGCAATTTTCACTAATTTGGCTAAATAAATACCATGCTCGGTTAACCCGGCAAGATGTCCAAAAGCATATGCAATGAACAAAGCCCCAAGCAGATTGCCAACCGTAATAACCGCCCAGTTGCGGGCGATATCAACCAGCTTGACCCGCCTTGAGAGGAACGCCACAGGCACCGCCATCATATTCCCGGTTAGCAGTTCCCCACCTGCCAGCAGGGTAAGAATTAGTCCAAGCGGAAATACGCATGCCCCGATAAGATGACCAAAGTCGCTCCATGGCGCAGGAACTGCAGCGCTAACCCTGATGTACAACAGAAATCCCAGAGCGATATAAGCACCGCCCATAAATCCTAATACCAGTTGTCCGCGCAGAGGCAAGTGCACCTTCTTCTCTCCCGCTTCCACCGCTCGCTCCCAAATCTGTTCTGGCTTAACGAACCCCATATCCACACCTCCAGGCAAACTCCTTTTCCCTAGTGTAGAGGAAATGATGCGAAATTCATGTGAAAAACATCACATAAGTAGACAAAAAGTGACAGCGGCCAGTACCAGGACCATCGCATGAATGTCCCTGTACTAGCCGCTGTCACTTTCATCTAGCTATACGTGCAGTAAGCCCCTTGCTAGCATTGACTCAGCGAGCAGAACGGCACCTTTCCCTGCTCCCATCTTGGTATTATGGGAAACCAGCACATATTTCACACCGCCAAGCACGGGCTCCACTTCCAGCCGCCCCATGCTCGTGGTCATCCCGCCTCCGAGCTCGCGATCCAAGCGAGGTTGAGGTCGATAGGGATCATCGAAGACATGAATCATATGCTCGGGAGCTGAATGCAAAGAACTGCTTGCGAACGGATTATACCGTTGAATCGTTTCTTTAATCTCAGCTAAGCTTGCTTGTTTCTTCAGACCGACAAACACAGATTCTGTGTGGCCGTCCAACACATTTGCTCTCGTACATATACAATTTATGTTTATCTCAGCCGGAATAATAGCCCCATTCGAATACTCACCGAGTATCTTCAGAAGTTCCTTCCTGACTTTCCCCTCCTCATTGGGAATGTAGGGAATTATATTATCTAGAATATCTAGAGAGCGAACCCCTGGACTTCTTCCTGCACCGCTAAGCGATTGCATGGAAACCATCAGCACATTTTCAATCCCATAGTGCTCCTGCAATGGTTTTAACGTTATCGCCAGCCCAGTAACCGTACAATTGGGAACAGGCAGTACAAAACCCTTCCAGCCATGCTCCTGCTGCTGTTTACGAATTAATTCCGCATGATCATCATTGACACCAGTGATAAGAAGCGGCGTATCCTCGAAATAACGAAAAGCCGATGCCGTTGAGAAGGTTGGCGTCGTTTGGGCGAACCAAGGCTCTAACTCTTGGGCCAGATCCGATTCAATAGCTGTGAAAATGACATCAACCGAATCGGGGCGGAACTCCTTGGACGAGACCACCGGCACTTCCAGCATGTCGCTGGGAACCGGCGTATGCTGTGTCCATCTCGACGATCCATTCGCTTCCAGCAATGCTTCTCCATAATTTGCCAACGTTCTTGAGGTCACCATGATCACCACTTCAAAGTTCGGATGGTTGGATAGTGCCTGAACGAACTGCTGCCCTGCCATGCCAGTCGCTCCGACGACTGCCGCTTTTAACCTTGCCATATTTGCTCACTCCTTATTGGGTATGAAATACATATGCCGTACAACGATCCTGCAAATAAAAAAATCCCACCCCCAAGACTGTTAGTCTCAGGGACGAGATGTTGCATGCTCGTGGTACCACCCGGATTCGCAAATATGTCGCCATATCCACCTCTTCGAGTACGACATCCAGACACAGATGCTTATACTCTAGCTCTATAACAGGAGCTCCTGTTACACCATCCCCGCTTGGGTTCCGATGTACAGCTCAGAGGCTTTCTTCACCCAAGCATTCTTCACTCCCTTTCAGCTTTCGGGAGCTCTCTGTGGAAGAATGCTTCGGCTACTTTTCTCGTCATCGCTTTTAAATAATGGATACAGAATACCAAGGAATTGAACTAGAGTAAAGATATTTTTGTATATAGCTGAGTTTATGACCTCAATTTGGATGAAAATTCTTTCCACAGTAAATGATAATCTTCGGAAAAGATACTTAAAAAATAAGGAGATAGCATATGAAATTTGCAAAAATTACATTTATTGGTCTTCTCACTTCACTACTGTTAGTCCATCTATCACCGGCTTCCCTAAGTGCTTTCAAAAAGGTTGATAAGATGCCAGAAAAACAATTGATCAGTCTATTCAATCAGTACATTAAAGATACTGTCAGAGTACGAGAACTTGCCATACGCAAAAAAGAGAACATTTTATCCCACAAAGTGCTGAATGTTAAGAAACTCACAAAGGAAATCAGTGAAAAAGTTGTTGATGTATCTAATTTTGAACGGCTCGGGAGAGACTACCTTGTTTTTTATACAGCTGTTGATTATAACCTTTCGAAAGAAAGCAAATATCGCCTTAATGGCATCAACTACCGGTTAATGATTATGGTTCAGGCACCCAACAAGGAGTGGGATTTCTTTCGGTATGACACGGCACCAGTGAACCTGCTTGTGAAGCTAGGCCAAGGTTTTGGTACAGATGATGAAAGCCAAATGGCGCAGATTGAAGAACTTCGCAATCAAGGAAAATATGTTAATCGAAAGGGGGAGGAAGTTGGAGATTTATATACAGACAACGCCGCAATGGAATCGGACCTGCTTCTTGAAATGGGGGAGGCAACTGCAAACTCAATACCAAAGAACGGTAAAATTCCAGATGCGGTTAATCCGAACTATAAGCGCCCTAAATGGATACGGGTTGTGATGACTCAACCTAGCAATTTGAAATTTTATGGCTGTACCAAAGCATGTGTTCAACGAATCGATTTCTTCGATTATCTGAAACATGTCTTACCTCTAGAATGGATAAAGGAAGCCCCAAAAGATTCATTAATGGCCGGTGCCTTGGCGATTAAAATGTACGCATGGCATGCTGTAACTGTAGATCCAAAAGCTCGGTATACGGATGCGGACATTATCGACACTGAAGCCAATCAAGTCTATGCGGCGGATTTCAAATCCTACTTTTTCTCAAAAATTCGTAAAACCAATACGTCCTTGACCGATCAACAGATAAGGGAAATTAGTGAGAGGGAAAGCAAACTGGCTGTGGAAGTAGGGGCCATTTTTCATGCATATGGGGTCGCAGGGGTCGGCGTAAAAGAAAATATACTAAATACCTTGGTGGATATCGGGCATAAACAGGACGCTGCCAAAGGGAGTGGTACCATATCCCAAACCGAATCAATCAAACTAGTGAACGAACAAAAACTATCGTTTATAGATATATTGGAAATTTTCCTTGAAAAGGCTCCTTCTCTGCCTAAGGGCGCTCAAATCGAATTATTCCGATATGCCAAATAATATAGAGGAGTGAAATTAACCGTGATAAAAAAAGGAATACATTTAATGATTGTCATGTTCCTGGTAAGCACATTCGTCACCCATCCATCACTGGCGGAAGAAAAATTAACAAACGTATTGAACAAGGAAAAAGAATTACAATTATTGGATAATTATTTGCAGAAGTTCTATGAAAAAGCAACCACAATACGGGGGAAAAAACTTGTTCTTAGCACCCATACGAAAGACATCAAGGAACTACCGGTAACATTCGTAAAAAGCTTTCGCAACATAGAAAAATACGAAAGACGTAAACTCCCCTTTGTTGTGCGCTATGCAGCGATTGACTATAAGATGTCCGAAGAAAACCGCTATGCCATCAATGGAATCAACTACCGAGTTGTCATTTATACGCAACAAGATGGGATCTGGCAGGTCGCAGAGATGGGTCTCGTTCCGGTCGATTTAGTGGCAGCAAATCACTTAGGCTTTGGAACAGAAGATGAAAAAGAAATGGTGAAAATTTCTCAGGCTCGTGACAAAGGAATCTACCTCAACAGAAAAGGGGAAGAGATTGATAAAGACAATGTGGCAACTACACAAGATTTACATAAAGAAATGAACGGAAACTCGTCCCTTCAGGCTGCTGGAGGAAAATGGCTCCAATTCGTGCCTGAGCAAATAAATCTTAACTATAAAAGACCCAAAACCATTAAGGTCTTAATGACTACATTAGAGAATAAGAAAGCTTATAATTGCGACAAGGATTGTGTTAAGGAAATAGACTTTCTTGCATATATTCAGAACGTTTTTAGTACGACCTGGCCCAAAGATGCCCCCATTGAAGCACTCAAGGCAGGAGCATTAGCGGTGAAAATGTACAGTTGGTTCTCAGTCGTTGTTGATCCAACAGCTCATAGAATGAATGCGGATGTAATCGATACGGATCCAGGTCAGACATATATCGCAACTTACACAGTAAAAGATGATAATGAAAAAGCACAAATCGAGAAAATGAGAAACATATTTCACGCGGTGGACGTTGCAGGTATCGGGTTCAAGGATGGTTTAAGCCACAAGCTATTCTTGCCAGAAACCGCTACTGAATTTACACTAGAACCGGCAAGCGGTCTCTTATCTCGTCAAGGCGCCGTCGAATTAGCCAAACAAGGGAAAGACGCTGCTGAAATTCTACAACATTACTATGAGGGCTCTGAGCGCATGGAGGAAGCCGTATCTCCACTTACATTCTTTCGATACGCAGATTGATCTTATCTGAGAGGTATACTCTGTTCATAATTAAACATATTTTCAGGGTCATACCGTTCTTTTATTCTTTGTAATCTATTGATATTTTCAGCAAAATATTCAGTCGGCCAGTTGAGTACCGAGGAATCACAATAGTCTCGATAGGCTCCTTTCGTATGGTTAAGCATGGACTGACGAAACTCATTAACCCACTGAATGTTTTTGGCCGCATCCGAATCCCGCTCCCAATATGCTTGGTATTGGAGCATAAACAATGCTTGACGATGTGCAAAAGCAGTTGCATCAGTAGATTTCTTGGAGATTTCTCCTCCAAATGCATCCAATGCAACTAAATTACTTGGCCCAGGCGCACGTTTGAGATTCTTGACTATATTCTCAATCGCCGTAGCACTTAGAGGTTCATAAGCAAACGCAGAAGTATTTTTAAACTTAGCTTGGTTAACTGGTCTGCCGGCAAATAAACGCACAGCTTCTATCCATGAAGCTGTGCGGACCGTCAATGTTTGGGGTGGAACGTATTTCGTTATAGATTTGAGGAGCTCATGGAGTTCCTTATCCCCCCCAACAAACAGACCTTTAGAAACAAGATCGCCTTGGTGATGTGCCGAAAGTGCGAGGAGCGACGTTAGTCGTGAATCCGCATGGGGCGCCCAAGACTGCCAGTGCTGTATCACTTTCTCAACCTCCGAAGAATTCCAAGTCATCGTATAATGAGCAATAGAGTTAATAGGATGTACTCGAAAGGTAAATGATGTAACGATTCCGAAGCTGCCATCACCAGCTCCGCGACAAGCCCAAAACAAATCAATATGGTTACTTGGATTGAGGTAAATAACCTTCCCTTGGGCATTGACCATCTCAATCTCAGTAACATTATCACAACTCATACCAAGCAGTCTGGACAGTATTCCGTAACCCCCGCCTAGTGTTAAACCAGACACTCCAACAGATGGGCAAGTTCCGGCTGGTATCGTCACTTTGTGCTTCCATAAAGCTTCATAGAGCGGCATTAACCGAAACCCTGCGCCCACCTGAGCTAACCCTGTACGTTTATCCACTCTCAGATGCAATATTTCACTAATATCAATAACAAGCCCTTGGTCTTTTACTGAATAGGCTTCGTAACTATGTCCACCGCATCGTACAGAAAATGAGATGCCTTGCTTTCGCGCCCAATTCACTGCATTTGAAGCGTCCTCTTTCACAAGACAATAAACAATTAGCTTAGGGAACTTGGACAACCGTGAATTAAATGTTCGTCTGGCTTCATCATATCCGTTTGAGCCTTGTTCAACGATCCGTCCAGTCAACCCGTCCTTCCATCCCACATAATCACATCCAATTACAAAGTTAACATGGTCATCAGTCACTCATACTACTAAGTATAGAATCATGATTTTAAAATATGACCATTGACATAAATGCAAGAGCAATGTAAATTTAAAGCACCAATGTTTACGACCAACTACATATTGCTGCAATTCGGAGGAGCCTGTCACCAAGGGCTCCTTTTATTCTTTTTTCGACATAAGAGCCCTAGGTAGGGCTTTTTTTATGCAGAGAAAGGGGGATACAACCAAATTGCATTTATAGGGAATAGTACTAACAAATGATGAACATATAGGAGGAATTATGGAACAACAAGCAATCTTGGCAATTGGTATCTTTCTTCTCACATACAGCATGATCATCGCCGAAAAAATCCATCGCACGATCGTGGCTATGATTGGCGGTGTCCTCATGGTCGTTCTCGGCGTTGTAGATCAAGACTCGGCTTTGCACCACATTGACTTTAATACTTTGGGACTTTTAATCGGTATGATGATTATTGTCAGCATAACAGCTGAAACGGGATTGTTTACCTATATCGCACTGTTAGCAGCAAAAAAGGCGAAAGGCGATCCTGTCCGAATCCTAGTATCACTCGTGCTAATTACCGCGATTGGTTCGGCCTTCCTAGATAACGTGACGACCGTCCTCCTCATGGTGCCCGTTACATTCAGCATTACGCGGCAGCTGCGCGTGAATCCGATCCCCTTCCTCATCACGCAAATTCTGGCATCCAATATCGGGGGCACAGCTACATTAATTGGCGATCCTCCGAACATCATGATCGGAAGTGCCGTCGAAGAATTGACTTTCATGGCTTTTATCAATAATCTTGCGCCGATCGTCTTCCTCATTATGGCCATCATGATACCGATTTTCGTCTTCTTGTTCCGTAAGCAGATTCAGACCACGCCTGAGCTGAAGCAAAGCATTATGCTTATGGATGAGAAAGAAGTCATTACCGATCGCAAACTGCTAATCAAGAGCCTTTCCGTCCTAAGCCTTACGATTGTCGGATTCTTTCTCCACCAGCTGCTTCACCTCGAGTCCGCAACAGTCGCCTTGGCAGGGGCATTCTTATTGCTGCTGCTGACTGGCGAGCATGCTATGGAAGCCGCATTCACCAAGGTCGAATGGACCACCATCTTCTTCTTCGTCGGGCTGTTCGTCTTAGTCTCCGGTCTGGTAGAGACTGGCATCATCTCCAAGCTAGCGGCGGCGGCGATTGAGCTGACTGGAGGAGATCCCTTGGCCACATCCATGTTGATTCTCTGGCTCAGTGCGATCGCGTCTGCGTTCCTGGATAACATTCCATTCGTCGCAACCATGATTCCCATGATTCAGGAAATGGGCAGTATGGGCGTTGGTAATCTTGAACCGCTCTGGTGGAGCCTTGCCTTAGGAGCTTGCCTTGGCGGCAACGGCACCCTAATTGGGGCGAGCGCAAACTTAATCGTAGCCGGTATGTCCGGCAAAGAAGGACACCCGATCAAATTTGTTGCCTATATGAAGTACGGCTTTCCACTTATGCTGCTGTCTGTTGTATTGGCTAATATTTATATTTATTGGCGGTATTTCATGTAAATGCAGGAGGTTGCTTCTAGTTGGAATTTGAAATCGGGAGCACATCTCTTCGTGTCTTTGTTAAATAAATAACGAGGAAAGAAATCATCATGAAAAATACAGCATTTATCCCTATACTGCTCAGTTCCAATCCAAATCTCTGCATAAAAAAACCTCCTTCCATAAGTCAAGGAGGTTTTCATGCTCATCATGCTAAATTCTCATACACAGGAATATCTCCTTCTAAATCAACGCTTCCATCCGTTGGTTATGCCATTTAAGCAGCATATCATTGACGATATGCCCAGCTGCATGGCTTCGCTGTAATGTTTGCATACGTTCCCTGATTTCTTCATATAAGCGTGGATGATTTATGAGATGCTCTATACTCTCAGATAATTCATCTATATTTTTGGAAATATTTGCTATCCCGCGGCTTGCCAAATACAACGCGTTTTCTTTCTCTTGACCGCCGTAGGGCTTATAAATAAAAATGGGCACCCTTAAGACGATTGCCTCTGTCAAAGTTAAACCGCCGGCTTTCGTTACTAGACAGGTAGCTCGAGACATCCACTCATAAACATTATCAACAAACCCAAGAATAGTTACCCCCCTATTCATGGCAAACTCCGCTTCAAGTCGATGTTTTAATTTCTCATTACGACCACAGATAACAACGATTCGGCAGTTTTCTAATTGGATCAGCTTCTGCAGCATCCCCTCCATATAGGAGGCTATGCCGCTGTCAGAAGCCATAATAAGAATATTCTTCTTTTCTGGACTCCGTTGACGCATGCTCGCATGCGCAAATTCTTGTCGCAGCGGGATTCCGCTCACCTCAACGCAGTCCTTGCTGAATCCTTTAAAGATAATTTGCTGTTTCAATTCTTCTGTTGCCACATAATAGTGATCCACATTCGGATGCAGCCAACTCGCGTGTAACGCGTAATCCGTCAATACTGTATAGTTGGGGATACCCATTGAACTGCATACTTGCGGCGATGCGCCGAATGGAAAGGTATTAACTACAACATCCGGACGCTCTTGGAGGATAATCTCCTTGAGTTTCTTCTGCCCTAGAAAGGTCATTGACTTCTGAAATAATGCCGTCTGCTTCGTCTCACGAGTCAGGTAATAGCTCCAGCCATAATAGTCGATACCCATGCGTGAACTCTTTGTACTTGTGCTAATCAACGAGGTTGTAATCGAATGAATAAAAGGATGGCCCTCCTTCATCAGGTTAACAATCTTCACCTGCTCTATACCTTGGCGATAGAACTCCTGTTGCAGAGCTCTTGAAGCCTGCAGATGTCCATTCCCATAGCTGGCCGTAAGAATTAATACTCGTGGATTAACCGTCATCTGGATAGGCGCCACCTTTCAACATTCCCTTTTATAATCGAAATCGATAACCGGCTCCCCATACCGTTTCTATATATTGAGAGTTGGAGGGATCTATCTCCATTTTTTCTCTTAATTTACGAATATGAACCGTAACGGTTTGGGCATCTCCCATTGCATCGAATCCCCAAATCCGCTCAAAGATATGATCCTTGCTAAACACCCGGTTCGGATTCGACGCCAGAAAGATGAGCAACTCGAATTCTTTCGTTGTCAGATTGATTTCTTGTTCATTAATAAACACACGGCGCGAAGCATTATCAATGAAGAGACCTTGGATACGAATTTCATCCTTCTGCTCCTTGGTTCCTATTAAACGCTCATAACGTGCTAAGTGAGCTTTGACCCTTGCTACCAGCTCCCCAGGTTTGAACGGCTTCGTAATATAGTCGTCAGCCCCTAAACCAAGACCACGAATGACGTCAATATCCTCTTTTTTCGCTGTGACCATCAAGATCGGAATTTGATAATGCTCGCGAACTTGCTTGCATACTTCAAACCCGTTCAATAAGGGAAGCATGACATCCAGAAGGATCAGATCATACACGCCACGGAGCGCGAGTTTCAGGCCTTGTTCGCCATCCATCGCAATATCGACCTTGTAGCCGCTAACCTCCAAGTAATCTCGTTCAAGTTCTGCAATCAATTGTTCATCTTCCACAATGAGTATGTGTTTCATTTATTCCCACCATCTTTGTCCCGCTTCTGCGGCAAATTTATGGTAATACAAGTCCATTCTTCCTTCTTGCTGCTTGCACGGATTGTTCCTCCATGCCCTTCTATCATTTGCTTGGAGATTGCTAATCCTAGTCCGCTCCCCCCACTATTGCTGTTCCTGGACGGATCTGCACGGTAGAAACGATCAAAGATATGCGGCAGCGCTTCGTCATCCATGCCTGCTCCATTATCCGTAATGTCAATCACGACGCTCGCTCCGGCCAGCTTGGCCTGCAGTGTGATATATTTCTCGGATTTGTTCATATATTTCAAGCAATTATCCACAATGTTAGAAAAAACACGCCTCATTTTATCCCGGTCAATGGACACTAACGTCGTCTCTTGAATCGTGATCTCTGACTTAAAATGGATGCCTTTCTTACTGAGTTCAAAATCAAGTTCATCCGACCAATCTGCCAAAAAGGAAGCGAAGTTCACAATTTCAAAGTTAAAGGGGATACGCTTCAAATCCAACTTGGAATACAAAAATAATTCATCGATTAAATGATCCATCTCTTCCGCTTTGGATGAAATGATATCGATATACTTTTGACGTTTATCCGCGGTATCGGCAATGCCATCCCCTAATCCGTCTACATAGCCTCTAATAGCGGTCAGCGGAGTTCGGATATCATGAGAGATATTGGAAATGAGTTCTTTGCGATTGTCTTCATACTGAACTTGAGTTTGTATGGATTCTTGCAATTGTTTGCGCATTTGTTCAAAGGCGATACTTAGCTGCCCGATTTCGTCTGTACTTGTGATCTGGACAGGGAAATCGAGATCGCCGGCTTGCATTCTTTTCATCGCATTTTTTAATTTTTTAAGCGGTGAAATGATACTTTTCGAAACAAAATAAGTTAATAAGGTGTGTGTTAGAATCAAGATAATAAGCAACGTAACGAATAAGATAGGAAAAAACTTTTGGATAAAGTTAACTAACGGATTCACCGTCGTAATAATGAACACACTGCCGGGTTGTTGATCCGCAAAATAAAAATCAAATGAATTGATTTCAAGCAATTCTTTCCCAAAGCGCTTGACATCCCCGCGTTCCGGGTGGTCGTGATGTTTGAACACTGGCAGTTGCTGGAGCACTTCGGCATCCATTAAGGTGGGCGAAGTATAAATGAACGTATTGTCCCTACGTATAACAAGCTTTGAATTACTCGCTTGAAGTTCTTGATCTATATCGGCTATATAAGTCAAATCGGCTAGCATGCTCGGGTTTTTCTGTGAAGTTCTTACCACTTCCTTGAACGTATGTTCCACATTCTGATTCTCAAACATGCCGACTCCCGAGCTCAACTGATCTCGAATATTCTGGAAATCACCCCGAAACACCACCAGGAGCAGCATTGCCGTGATGATCATCATAACAAGTGGAATTAGCAGCATTGCCGCGTACGATAGCAATAATTTTAGACGAATGGACATGTGAAAACCCCGTTTTATACTTCTTTTCTATCAAATTTATAGTAACCCAGCGCCATGAACAACATGCAACTAGAAACCAGAAAAAGAGATGTCGTCAATAATTTACCAGTAGATACTGTTTGACTTAACCATAACATATGCCAGTCTGTATAGGATACAGGGGAAAATGAAGCAATCGAGCTCAGCAAGAACGGCGCAATTTTGGCTGCCGCATAGAGAACGAGCGAAAACACCATAAAACTGCTGGCACTTTTGAAAAACTGTGAGACGAATACGAATAAAGCTGACAAAGCAATCATGGACATATAGGCTGCCAGATAGGCTTTCATCATTGCCACCGTCTCTGAGAAATTAGCGGATGTACCCGTAAATAGATTGCAAATGAACGTAACGATGCCCAGTACGATGAGTATGCCAGCTATCCCCGTACCGAGCGCAGCCACTTTCGTTCCAAATACTTGAAACCGGGAATTCGGGCGGAGCAGTGCGAGTTTCAGCGTTTTGGAAGCCAGCTCATTGGGAAACAAATCACCGATAATGGTTAAAATAACTAGCGGAATCCAAATACTTGTGTAGATCGACAGCATCTCAATTGGGAACGACTGACTAATCGCAATGAGTCCAAGAACAGGCTGTAAAGCGTGCAGTGAAATAGCCAGCAAGATAGGTAATAGAGCTGAAAAAATAGCAAACATGACAACTTTCTTCCGATAAAACAATAAATAAAGTTCATTTAAGTAACCAGGTCGCCATCTATGCACTTGCCCTGTCCTCCTCTGAGAGCTCAAGCTCATCAATATAAAATTGCTCTAAGGATTGATTGTTTTGCAATAATTCAGTTACGTACCCTTCCTTAATAAATTGCCCATCAGCCACAATCCCCACTCGATTGCAAAGCTGTTCCAATTCATGAATCATATGGCTTGAAATTAAGAAGGACGTCCCTTTCTCCGTAGACAACTGCTTGATCAGTTTCCGGAACATCACCGTTCCTTCAATATCAAGCCCATTCGTAGGCTCATCGAGAATGACCAATTTCGGTTCTGGCAATATCGCCGCGGCAAGCGCTAATTTCTGTTTCATCCCTGTTGAGAAGCCTTTGATCTTTTCCTTGCGTACCTTGATTAAGCCTACAAGTTCCAAAACTTCTTCCATACGCTTCTTGGTGACGGTCGGATAGAACCGAGCAACAAGCTCCAAATACTGCCACGCGCCAAGAAACTCGTGGAAATCAGCAGATTCAATCATGCTGCCGACATGCTGCATCCCCGCTTCGAATTGTTCGGGAAGCTGATAATTAAATAAGGAGATCGTCCCTTGATCCGGGCGAATTAAGCCCGTAATTAATTTAAGAAACGTTGTTTTTCCTGCACCGTTAGGCCCCAACAAACCATATACATCACCGGCATGCAACTGGATGTTCATATCCCGGATGCCGCGTTTATTCCCATACTCCTTACTCAAATGAGATGTTTCCAAGATAATCGTCATATCGATTCCCCCCATTCATAAACAGCAGACAGACTTGGATAAGTAGGCCTGTCTGCTTGAACTCTAGTACCTTCGTACGCTTTATTTACTCGTTGTTGTCGTGATTTCCATGATGATCTGGCTTCAAGTTTTGTACGGTTTTGCCGGTTAAATCAACGGTGTCTGGTGTTGTATGGTTATAACCGGACAAATCTGCTTGAAGGTGAAGCGTCACTTGATGCGCTGCCCCGCTATCGTCTTTACCTGATACGCTTAAGTCAGCTTCTTGATGGGTAATGTAATTATCAGCATTAATCGACGCCTTAATCGAAACCTTCTCAATTTTGATATCTTGTGTCAGCTGCGGCGCCGCATTTTTCAAGAAATCTTCATTAAACGGTGTCGCAGCGTTTTGCCCGGAAGCATCTTGCTTCTCGCCGTCATGTTCGTCTTTGGAAGCTTCTTTAATAGCGATTGGCGCCAGAGCGTTCACCACGGTAGGAATTTGAGCATTATCGAGTTGAATGGCAATTTCTTTGGTGCCGTCCGTTTTCGTATCAACCGCTACATAGTCCTTCAAATTCCCGACTAAAGCGTCAATCACCGTTTCCACTTGCTGCGGAATTTCGGTTTCTTTCAGTTTTTTCTCAGTTTTGTGTTTCTTGTCGCCTTCCTGTTTGACGAAGTACACATCACTGGCGTTAGATTTAAGTACGGTTTGATTGTCTTGCTTATAGAAGCTTAACGATTGCTGAGTCCCATTGGCCAACACATCTGCGTTGCCGCTTGCTGTTTTCGAATCCAGACTCACTTTAAAACTCCCGTTTGCACTTGCCAGCACATTCCCGTTATCTTGCAAAGCTGCTGCTGCCTGTACGGCTACGTTTTGGACAGTTTTCGTGTTCTTGAGCGCAGATTTGTAAGCATCATAACCCGAAGTACTCGCCAATGCACTAAACCCAGTCGTCACCATAACAATACTGCTAATCCCAACAGCGCCACCTAACATCAACCATTTCTTTTTCATGATTTCCTCCTAATATAGGGATCTTTGAGTGAAGCTCAAAGTCTCCTTGTGAATGATGGGCTTACAACTACATCTTAGTCAGCAAAAATGAAACGCTTGTGAACCAATTCTTAAATCTTTATTAACTCTGAGGGGACAATAAGAAAAGCAGCTTTGCGGCCCTGATTTTCCCACGGCGTGCAAGTCCAGGGCGCGCGGTGTCGCCGACACTTAGCAGCAAAACCTAATAAGGGAACTAGAGGACGCTAATTAGGCAAAAAGTAGGGATGCGAGAGGGATAGCGGAACTACAGGGTCTTATTTCTACAAAAAGCGTAAAAATCCCCATAAAACAGCAAAATAGCGTACTGTAGTTCCCTCAACCTTCCGATATTGACACTTTTGGCTAGAATAGCGCACCGTAGTTCCCTTACGTCCGCGGGAGGCAGCTGGAGCAACTCCGCGTTCACTCCAAAACATATATATTAAAAAACCTAGCCTGCGGCTAGGTCATCTACAATTATGAGCATGAGGATAAACAGGCACGCTAAACGTGCTTACTCCCGCCTGTATGCTTGCTTTACGTCATTTTAGAGCGCTGCCTCGCCAAACTTTCGATTCTATCGTTTCATACCACTGAATTACACGATTCATCCACTTAAGCGCCAAAGACGAGCGCTTAAATACGCGGTGGACAACACAAGCTGCAAGGGCTCCAATAATTGCTCCCCCAATTACATCAGAAGGATAATGTACCCCTGTCCAAACTCTTGAGAGGGCTATACATCCTGCCAATACAAGCCACAGCCTTCCTGCCTTTCTACGATGCAGCCAAATCGTCGTGGCTATGACAAACGCTCCAATAGCATGGTCGCTGGGGAATGACGCGTTGGCCGGATGCGAAATTAACTGTAGAACATGATGGGAAACAAACGGCCGATCCTCGTAATACACTTTACTTATCAGGACACTACCCATGAATGCGAGGCAGGCAGATAAAATCGCTTCTGTTACCATCCGCCGATGAGAGCCTTTCTTCATAAACCAATAGATAACAATCCCTAGATAAAATACGTACTCGGCTTGTGAGGCGAACAAACACATCAATGGATTTAAGAAAGAAAACTTATCCCCTAATTGATTGATCATTTGAAACAAGTCGTAATCCAATTTCGTGAAACTCATTGTCATCATCCTTTTGCTTTACTAAATGCTTCCTGATCCAAAAGCATTTACAATTACCTTACAAGATGAAGATGAGAGCCAAATGAGAATCCACTTATTTATCGTTGGATATATTGGGAGATATCGGGAGTTCAATCAACACTTTGGTCCCTATGTCTTCTTCACTTTGAATCGTTATTTCTCCGTTGTAGGAAAGCACGATTTGCTTGGCGATGGATAAACCAAGTCCCGTTCCGGCAATCTCACGGTTTCTCGATTTATCTACACGATAGAATCGATCAAAGACATAAGGCACATCTTGCTCCGGGATCCCCATCCCGTGATCTTCGATACAGATCAACAGCCCCGTTCTTGTTCGCACAGCTTCCACGACAATTAATTTATCCCCGTTCGTGTATTTAATCGCATTCTCAATAACGATCAGGAGAATTTGTTCGAGATGAAGCGAATTCATGCCTAAGAATACCTCAGCAATCCCTTCTATCTTGGATTGAAATTCAAAATCAGGATGAAGGACCTTAACTCTGTGCAGTGTCTCATGGATGATAGGCTCCACATGGATCAAATTCTCACCTGCAATTGCAACTTGTGTTTCTACCTTTGTTAATGTGAGAAGATCTTGAACAATACCTTTGAGTCGTCTTGTTTCTTGTAAGGAAGCTTCCAAAGATTCCTCCAGAATTTCAGGCTTCGATTTCCCCCATCGATCCAGTAGAGACAAATGCCCTTCCAAGATCGTTATGGGTGTTCGAAGCTCATGCGAGGCATCCTCCACAAACTGCTTTTGTTGGCGAAATGAAACCTCTAATTGATTCATCAACTCGTTAAAAAGCTGTGTTAAGCTGGATAATTCATCTCCATTCTGAACATTGACTACACGTTCTGTTAATCCCTTTTCTTTCACATTCCGGATTGCCGTCGCAAGTGCCCTGATGGGATACATGAATTGCCGTGCAATAGCTAAACCACAAATAGCACTTATGAATATGGCAAGAATACCGCCAATAAGCATAACGAAAAGTAAAGTTCGGCTAAAATGATCGAATGTTTCTAGATTACTTACTAATTCTAATGTTCCCTTAAACTCCGCTGTTCTGATTGGACTCCTATTCACGAGAAGATGGTCTGACTTAAATGTAATGTCAATCACTTCTGCCGTAGTAACATACTTAGGTGCAACCCATGCTTCCTCGAAGTGATTTGAAATAGACAGAATAGGGATATTATCACTGCCAATAATACGTACTAATTGGTTTTTCCCTATCATTTTTTCAATATATAATCGAATCTCAGCCATTTGCAAGGTGTCTAATTGACTCCCTTTTTCTTGCATGTAGGCTTGAAGCTGTATCCTGTTTACTTGCAACTTATCTTTCTCCTGATTCATCATCCAATGCTTGAGAACCACATATTGAGCGAAGTTATAAGAGGCAAATAGCAGAAATATTAAAGCTGTCGCTCCCAACATAAGTTTCCATTTGATGGGAAGTTCACGAAACATACGCGTCAATTTATTCATCATCGCATCACATATCCTATGCCGCGCACGGTTTGAATGCAGCCCTCTTCCCCATTGCGATCAAGTTTATTCCTTAGATATCTAACATACACGTCCACAACATTCGTCTCTACAACAGAATCATAGCCCCATACGTGATCCAACAACATATCTCGCGTAAGAACGAGATTATGATTTTTCATAAACATCACCAAGAGATCGAACTCACGTTTCGTTAGCTCGACAATTTCTTTATCTCTATAAACAATGCGAGCATCCATATCGACTCGAATATTTTTGAAAGAGAGTACCGTATGCTCCTCGCTATCCTCCATCCGCCGGAATATCGCCCTCATCCTCGCCAATAATTCCTCAATGGCAAATGGTTTGGGCATATAGTCATCAGCGCCACTATCAAGTCCGGACACCCGATCAACAATACTATCTCTTGCAGTCAACATGATAATAGGCGTTTTCTTGGCAGCTCGGATTCGCCGACATACTTCAATCCCGTTGAGCACCGGCAGCATAATGTCTAGCAAAATCATATCCCACTGATGCTGAACAGCTAATTCTAATCCCGTTTTGCCATCGTAAGCCGTCTCGACTTCAAAGGATTCATGCTCCAGCTCTAGTTGAATAAACCGCACGAGATTTTTTTCGTCTTCAATGATTAGTATGCGTTTCATCGATATCTCCTGTAACTGTTTATTATCACTATACCTTTCTAAGATGAGAATTCAATGATAGAAGTCCTTGTTCAAAAAATTTATCTATTAGTGTGGCCCTTTATCGATTTCACTATTCTTCACTCGTCATATTCACTCTTATCTGATGTCGGAGGATGCAAGAAGCCAGGCGAATTTTTACGTGGAGTCACTTGGTGGAGAAATTCGGTGTTACGTGGATGATTACCAAACAGTAACCTTCGGAAACATGTTCGAGGGCTGCCGAATGAACCTGAGGCAAGCTCCTAACGAACTCAATAACCTTTATTTGAGCAAAATCGTTCATTTTAAAAATCTAATGAATCCCCGATGCGTTATTTCCTACAATGATCACCATTTTCGCCTTTAAATTGCTCGATAACGCCAATGCAGTTCATTAGATCGCCAAAGGAACCATTTTCGCGGCCATAAGCTTCATCCAGTTCATTACAGTGGACACACTTACTCTTCTGTGCCCACATGTTCAGCAGAGCCGTAACCGCCTCATCTCTTCTTGTTGCAAGATCACGGGGGGCGAATGCAGGGTTCCCTTTCCCTTGCATTAGGCCTGATTGCTTCATAATCGGCAATGCTGTCTTTCGCCCATGCTGGGATCCCTGATTATTTCTTATTGACACTAACACTAATGTCATCCTTTATGATGAAATTAGTTTATATATAGAAAGGATGAGAGAACCATGTCCGATTCACAACCAACCCAACTGTTGGAACAACAACTTTTTTTCGATGTTATTCGAGAGCGCCGCTCCGTCCGAAGCTATGATCCTGCGGTCAAGATTTCACGGGAGGAATTGACCGACATCTTGCAGCAAGCTACGTTGGCTCCTTCATCCGCGAACATGCAGCCATGGCGTTTTCTTGTTATCGACTCGTTGGAATTACAGCAAAAGCTGCTGCCAATTGCGTTTAACCAGCAGCAAGTCGTCGAAGCTTCAGCGGTCATCGCCGTACTCGGGGACTTGGAGAATATCAAATTAGCCAAGAAGATTTATACCCAAGCCGTCGATGCAGGTTTCATGCCTGAACAGACAGCCAATTCCTTCATAGAACGCTATACAAGCATGCACGCAAGTATGCCTCCGGAAACCCTCCGACAGATCGTCTATACCGATTGCGGGTTAGTATCTATGCAACTCATGAGCATCGCTCGTGCCAAAGGCTACGATACGGTACCAATGGGCGGCTTCGACAAAGGAAAATTCATCGAAGCTTTCGGAATTTCAGAGCGCTACGCTCCGGTTATGCTCATTGCCATCGGCAAGGCGGCTAACCCTGGGCGCCCTACAACCAGGCTGCCCGTTGAAGATGTTACCTTCTTCAATGAAATTCCCGAAGAATAAGAACATGCCAAGACCTTCGCATCCACTTGCATAGTGGAATACGAAGGTCTTTTATTTGCATCTTTGGCAGATGCCGCGGCATCTTGCATTTTCTTTTAATCAATGTTGTATTGACTTGTAAATTCCAAAATCTCATCCACAGCTTGATGAAACCCGCCTGATTTCCGAAAGGATTCACTGCTGTTTGCAACAGCTATTTTGAAAGATGATAGGCTTAATACATGATCTACAGCTTCAAGTAGTTGATTTGCAGTCAAGCCTTGCATTTGTAATTTAATGCCTGCTCCTGCATGAGCGACTTGCTCGGCAATGATCGGCTGATCCGCGCTTTGGGGGATTACAATTAGCGGAACTCCATAATAAAGAGCTTCATTGGTACTATTCATTCCACCATGTGTGATAAATAATTTCGTGTAGGGCAGGACATCCGTTTGTGGCACGTAATTTTGTACGAGGAAGTTTTCAGGGATCTCCCCTAAATCGGAAATTTGGGTCTTCTTCCCAACAGACATCACTACCGCATGATCCGTGTTCCCAAATGCCTCGAAACAAAGCTTATAAAAGTCAATTGCATGGTTAAAGACCGTCCCCAGTGAAATGTAAATTGGGCTTTTCCCTTTGATTGCAGTAAAGTCGAAATTTGCTTCAGTTAATCGTGAAGAGATGGATGGACCTACAAATTTATACGTTTGGTCGAATGCCTCTCCATGAGGTTGAAATTCCTTTGTTGTATAAACGATGGTCAGTGGCGCAGGATTACAGAACACTTCGTATGGAGAATGGATCTCCGCATCATATTTTTCCTTTATCCTTGCCATTAGGCTTTGAAATTTATCATTAATAGGTTTAACAATTTCTGCAGGGGTTTCTGTTGAAAAATGTTCCAATATTCGATCGAATGACTCTTTTGTTTGTGCAAAGGAAGTACAGGAGTTGATGGCAGGAAGCTTAAGAATTTGTGCAAGCAAACGTCCACAACCAAACATGGAATCATGAATCATGTAGTCGAAATGCTCATCTTTGATCTGATCAAGAACACTGGGTATGACGATATCAGCCGTTAGTAGAAGACCATTGATTCTTTCAAGCAAATAATTTCTTCCGCCTGAGATAAAGGCCTTAATAAATTGTTGATCGTCAAATGTTCGCACGGAAGCCCCCGTCTTCTCCAAACGCTCCCGATAAGCTTCGCTAGCAAAGTACACAACCTCTTCGCCACGCGCAATAAGCTCTTGCACAACTCCAATAGTTGGATTGATATGTCCCTCTGATCCACCATTCATAAATAAAACACGCGCCATTTCTACACTCCCTACTCGTTAAGGCCCTTCAAGAGCAATCCCAGCCTGTCCAGGTTTTGTTCATTAGCTTCTTCACAAATGGGTTTGAGCTTTGTATAGTCTTCCTCTGTCTCGAAAGTCTGCCGGAAAGTAATCTCCGTCTTGCCGCCAACGTCCTCAAAGGTAGCAGTTAGGATAAAATGAGGTCTGGACTCGTGCCGCAGAACTATACGGTCTGGCTCGATTTCATGAAAAACGTTGCGGTTCGGATAGTCTGCTCCACCCGGTCCATGCATCGTAAATTCCCAGGCTCCTCCGGGCTTTAAGTCGAACGTATGGAACGTATTGGTAAAACCGTCAGGTCCCCACCACTGGGCAAGCAGTTCCGGGTCCGTCCAAGACCGATAGACCAAATTCCGCGGAGCATCCAGCTTTCGACGAGACACGAGTTCAAAGCTCGATGCGTTGCTTTCCCCAAGTGATTTCCCGAGAAGGTCCAGCATTTCTTTCGTTCCATGCTCACGTTGTTCCGGTGTATCCTGGCCGTCGAAAAACGTTCCTTGTTCGGTAAACACCAGCTTAGTGCCATCGGTCGTTGGGATCAATTCAACGGTTGCAATGGAAACCGACATCCGGGTATCCCCTTGGTCCAGGCTGTAAGTGTACACTAGCCGTTCATTGGCTACGATTTCCTGATAATAAGCATCAAAGGTAAAAACAGGTCCACCTGCAGGGCCACCCTGACTAAATTCTCGCCCTCCAACTTGGAAGTCAAATACCTCAGCAGGCTGAAACCAACGCGCTTTGGCGCTCTGGTTCGACCATGCCGTAAATACGCGTTCCGGAGCGGCACGGTAAATACGCTCAATTTGGAATGTAGCGTGGGTCGTGTATCGTTGTGTCATAATGTTGCCCCTTCCTTCTCTTAGAGAACTCACAAATTATCGTTCAGAAAATCACCAAGCAGATCAAAACGACGTTCCCAGCTCAAGCGGCGTTCAATGATATACTTTTCGTGGCTTAACTTCATCGTTTCCAGTAATGAAACAAAGGCATCAATTGAAAGCGGTTCCTGCTTGTTCATTCGCTCGGCAACACGTTCGAGCTCTGCGAGAAGTTTCTGCTGGGTTTTTAGATTTTTTCGGACCCGTTCAATCTGAATATCCACGATGTCAGAGGGGGTCAAGTTATGTTCTTTCCGTATCGACTGAATTTCTTCAAGCGATAAGCCCAAGTCTTTGAGAGATACGATTTGGTGCAGCTGCTTGATATCGGCTTCGTTATACAACCGATGACCGGAATCGGAATGCCCTGACGGCGTAAATAAACCAATCTGATCGTAAAACCGCAGGGTGCGAACTGTCAGTCCAGTCAATTTGGCCAGCTCCCCCACCTTCCAATGCTGCTGCATAACCCACTCCTTTCTTTGGCGCTAGCTGCTTACCGGTGTTTTTAGTATAAAACATGACGTTACGTAAGGTGCAAGAGGTTGTTACTCATTATTATAAGGCTCGTCTTTGACTCCGTAACGCGCAAGCACTTTCTTAACGTCTTCGCTGCCCGACGCTTGGTTCGGCAAGGGCGCGCCGGCTTGAATTAGAAGCTCCGCAGCCGCTGGATAATCCCCCGCCGCATCTCGAAAGTGAACGGCTCCCCACGTACAGCTGCTCAATGCATTGCCGCCGTACCCGTGGGTTAGTTGAACAGATGCGCCGTGCGCAAGCAGCAACCGTACCGCTTCGGCGTTTCCTCGCATAGCCGCGTTATGAAGCGCCGTAAAACTCTTGTGATCGCGGCGGGCATCCGCAGGGAACCCGGCTTCAAGCATCGTTTGAACAGCTTGAACCTCATTGTTCCATGCGGCATCGGCCATTATGCTTAGATCCTCGGGCGAGAGTGTCTGTACCAGATTCGAATCCTGCTCAAGCACAGTTTGCACAGCCGCCGTATCGGCCTGCAGGCAGGCAAGCAGCAAACGCTCATTTGAAGGGCTATGCTTCGCGATCAGATCAACAATCTCGGGATCATTGCGACGCGCCGCAAGATAGAACGGTCGCGTATTAGAGCCTATTTTGTACGTATAGATATGCCCTCCGCTCGAATCGCCAGACGTGAAGCTGCCGCGCCCGACTTGAGCTTGAAGGCACTCGGGAGCGGAACGAATGAAAGAACGCACCCGTTCCACATCTCCGATATGGATCGCCATGAAAATATCCGCTGCCGCGCCACGCTCAATGAGAAATTTGCATTTAGCCGTGTTATCGATCGCCCACTGAGCCGGCGTGCTTCCATGATCTATATCACGCATGTCGATATCTGCGCCATGAGCGAGCAGGAAATCTATAATTTCATATTCCGTGGCATAATGAAGCGGAACCTGCCCATCGGGTCCACGCTGATTGACGACGGCGGGATTCATCTCGACCATGTCTTTCACTGTATCCAACATGCCCAGCGCTGCAGCCGCGTGTATATCGACGGGAGCTCCTCGTTCAATCAAATATCGGGAAAGGTCATGGTGATCATGATGTAAAACCCCGAATCCTCCGGCCCACCAACTGCTTTTTGCCTGCAAATCAGCGCCTTGCTCCAGTAATATGTCCACAGCCTCGCGGTTCCCCTTTGCCGCTACAGCGACGATCGCAGGCGTATCGAAGGCGAACCACGGCTCATTAATTTGCTTGGCAAGAAAGGGATGCTCGTTCAGGCATCGGCTCATAGCGACCGTATCATTACTCACGATCGCCTGTTTGAACTGTTCAACAACCTTCTGCTCGTTCATGCTTTTAGCCTCCAGGCAACCATCTTTTTTGTTTCTCCATCACTATTTATCAATCAAAATAAAACCATTCATTACACATAAATCTTTATCACTCTTCAGGTGGTTGTATACGGCTTCTTGCAGGCTGCTTTTTCTAGGCAGTTTCTCTAAATCTGGATTCGTGGTTCTGAATACAAAGAACAAAAAAGACGAGTTTCTCACAACACCGCTTACGAGCTTAAACATGGAGCTGAATTTATTTATATTGCTGTCAGCACCTAAGATTTCCTTGAAATGCGGCGTAAGAAGCCATGAGTCGCAAACGAAAGCCTTATAGTTATATTCTTTGAAATACGTTTTATAGAACGCCAAGGCTTGCTCAAGGGATTCCCTGCATTTATCCGAGTCTAACGGTTCATACCCAGGTATATGCACATCCAATACATAATCATTTTCACCCAAAACGAGATCGTACTCGTCCAAGGCAAGGGTCACATTTTTCTTCATCATAATCCCATTCTCAAGCATGCAATTCGACATAATAGCCTTATCCGTTTCTCGCAATACAGCCGAAAAGTTGCTTCTATTCTGATCTGTGTCAGGGAGAGTGGTAGTAAACCCTTCCTCATCGAACTCCACCTGATCATGCGGAATTATGACCATTTCACTAGTCTCTTTATTCCTATACACTCTTGCCTTCAAATAATTTTTCTTATAAATAAATTGCAATCGTCCCACTCTGAAAATTTCATTTTTAAAATGGAGCTTCAACCAACGAAGTTCTTCAAATCCATCTTTCTGATGTCTATCTTTGTATCCTCGAATCCATAAATTCACGTCGCTTAAGGTGTGCAGCAGGATCTCCTTGGGCAACTTGTGTTTCTCATAAAATGCTAGAATGTCATCGAATTTCTCCAACAGCACAAGGAGTGGGAAAAAGTTCGCACTTTGCAAATGACTAGCTACATTTTCTTTCAGATCCTCGGATAAATCATATTGGTTCTCTACAAAAATTTGATTGCGTGCGATTTCCAATTGCTCTCTCAAAAAATCTGAGGACTGAATCTCATCGAAGCATTGTAGAATCAAGTCCAAGTTGTACTCATCAATTTGCAAATATTCATTGATTTTATTGATATACGATCGATCCATCGGTAATTCCTCCTAATTATTATGCTCATCGTGAACGCTGCGCTAACCTGTCCGTTAGATTCTGCAAGCGGATTCGGCAAGAATGGCACCAATCCGTTCTATTCCTCTCGCAATATCATCCTCGTTTACGTTGGTTGCGTTTAGCTTAACTATATTATTCCTCTCGAAATTCTTCAAATAATTCCGGTCCAAAGACTCCAGTAGGATCGATTCTTTCTTTAATTTTGCAATAAGCTGCGTAGCGGAAATCGCTTTATCCAGCAAAATATGCGTGTGTATGAACGGAATTTTCGAGCGCTCATACATGAAGGCGCCGCCGCTGCGGGCAGCTTCCTTCGTAAGCGCAGCATCAAGCAGCTTCGCCCTAGCCGCATATCTGCTGCGGATTTTGGCAAGATGGCGGTCGAACATGCCACTGCGCAAATAGATTTCAAGTGCAGCCTGTGACAGCATGGAGCTGTCGATATCGTCTTGCTTCTTGTACAGCCGAAACGTTTCAGTGAGTAGAACTGGGATGACCGCAATGCCGATACGCAGGCCGGGGAAAATAATTTTGGAATAGCTTTTCAAATAAATGACATGCGATGAATCGTCATACGCAAATAACGGATCAGCCTTGCTGTCCTGCTCGAAATCGGCAAGATAATCATCCTCAACGATATATACATCGTATTTGGCGGCAAGCCTAGCAAGCCGCTTCTTTTCTTGGCTCGTATAGGAGCAGCCCAGCGGATTGTGGAAACGCGGCATCGTATAAAAAAACTTGATATCCTCTGTACGAAAGATGTTCTCCAGCCTGTCAAAATCAATGCCCGCAAAGCTGCGCTCGATGCCGATGACCGGCACGCGGCGCGTCTCCAAATATTCAATTAACAGATGATAGCCAGGCTGTTCGATCAGCACCGTCATCTTGCCGTTTGGGAAGGGCATAGCTGCAAGCAGCGACAACGCCTGCTGAACCCCAGATACAACAAATATATTCCGTTCCTCTGTAAACACCTGATATCCCATTAATTGCTTGCGAACGATATCGATCAGGGAGGCCATTCCTTTGGCAGTGCCGTAAACAAATAAATCCTTCTGGTACGTGTCGATGGCTTTGTTAATGCAATGCTGAAAATCCAGATAAGGAAACACATTTGGATCAGGAGCGGCCTCCGAAAAGTTCAAAATCGGTGATGCTTGGCCTCGGGAGGCATTTGTCCCTTTGACAACGTAATAGCCGCTCTTGGGCATCGCATAAATGAGATGGCGCTTCTCCAGCTCATCCAATGCTTTAATGATCGTACTCTTGCTGCAGCCGTACTGCTCCGACAGCGTACGGATCGATGGAAGCTTTTGTCCGTCCCTATACGGCTCTTTCAGAATCAGTTCCTCCAGCTCATTCATGAGCTTTAAATACATGTACATCGGGCAAACTCCTTGCTTATAATCTGTAACGGTACAGATAGCCATTTTCTCTATTGTAGCATGCATGGCAGAGAGTTACGATATACCTAACAAGAACAGTTACTAGGAGGAACGTTATGACAACAGCACAGATCGACTCCAAAACAAAGCGATTCGCCTACTCAGCCATCATTATTTACTCCACCATTGTAGGGCTCTCTTTTCTTTTTGGAAAATTAGCTTTGACGGTTGCAACGCCGCTTGATAGCCTCGCTCACCGCTTTACCGTCTCCCTTATCGCTGCGACCATTCCTGTACTATTGGGATGGATTAAGCTTCAGATTAAAATTCGGGATGTACTGGCAATTCTCCCGCTTGCCGTCTTATATCCGTCGATGTTCTTTGCTTTCCAAGCATTTGGCTTGCAATTCACGACCTCCGCGGAGGCAGGCATTATCCACGCGACAGTGCCGATCTTCACGATGCTTGCGGCAGCTTATTTCCTGAAGGAACGTACGACGAGGTTGCAGCAGCTTGCGACGCTTCTTTCCGTCGCAGGCGTCGTATTCATCTTTATCATGAAAGGTACGACGATTGATCTAACGAATATGAAAGGCACGCTGCTCATTCTCTTGTCAGCCCTCTCATCAGCCGGATATAGCGTGCTTGCAAGGAAGCTTGCATTGCGCATCAAGGTGATTGCCATGACCTATGTGATGACGGTGATTGGCTTCCTTGTCTTCAACCTAATGGCGGTAGGCCAGCACTTGGCAGAAGGCACGCTATCCCGCTATTTCGAGCCGTTTGCAAGCCCGGTGTTCCTGGTGGCAATCCTCTATTTGGGCGTACTCTCCTCGCTCATTTCCAGCTTGCTCAGCAATTACGCTTTATCCAAGTTAGAGGCATCGAAGGTGAGCGTGTTCAATCATCTTGCCACATTAGTTTCAATTATCGGGGGCTCCGTTTTCTTGAATGAGCACCTAGCGTACTACCACATAATTGGCGCTGCTGTCATTATCGCGGGAGTGCTCGGCGCGAATGCGGGGACATGGAGAAGGAGGAAAGCCGCGCTTTCACCTCCATTATCTGATCAAATGATAAATAAGAATGGATAAACCTGACCATTAAAAAGAGACCCACAGCAACGTGCTGAGGGTCTGAGTTTATATATTTAAAAGGGGGGCAAGTTTTATTATAGGCTTTATTCATTAATGCCAAATTGAGATACTAGTCCGTTCTGGAAGTAATAACAATCTATACCCATTAATTTTCCATCTGTGTCCCATGTAACAAATATCTGCCCTTTAATGACTTGAGATTTCAAATTATCTATATCGATTAAGCCATTCTTATAAATGTCGTAGTCAGATTTATATCCATCTTTAGCTTCAATATCAAACCGCCATATTTTCCATTCGCCGTTCATTGCATCTGTGACTTCTGTATACTGATCACCAAACATAACCTTAATCTGCTCTTTGGTTAGTTGAAATGCCAAGGGATTTCTTACATCATTACCGCCTATTTCATTTTCAGCAGGTTTTTTCTCAGGTTCGGCAGATGGGGTTGTAGCGTTTTGCGATTGTGCTTTCATACCTTTAAGTATTTCTAATTGTTTTGAATAAAGTTCAATAAGTGCATCGAGGTTTTGAGGTTTAGCATCTGTACCAGTTGTCGGTTGCAATATAGCTACCTTTTTAGAATTATCCCAATCCGTATTCAGGTTTAGGATGTTGGCAATTTCACGTATTGGTACGTATTGAGTTCCTTGATAATTAATACTTTGAGGAAGACCTACCTTATCGCTCGTACCATAGTAATTATCGCCATGCAGTGTGTCTCTATTATCATCGGCAACGTGATAAGCAAATGGAACAACATTGGCTTCTATTTTGTATTCGGAGAACTGTGCGGCATAAACAGCAGTAGTAGTTATTAAAGCAACACCGCATGTCAATCCAACAACCAACTTCTTCATCGTTACCAACTCCCATTGTCTTTTATTTATAGACTCTTTTTGAAAGTATAAAGTTCCGCAATATGGTAAATTATTGCTTTTATTATCAGCCCGCTGTTTTTTTCCCCCTTTATGCCCCCTAGAGAGAATATTGAGCTCAGGAATCAGAGTAGTTCCTTGAATAACTGACATAATAAACGCGGCGGTTCCTTGCGTTGTTGCTTGTAAGATCCCTGTAAACAACGTGGTTATTCCTGTAATGAATAAGAATAAGAGCGGGACATTCGCCTTAAGTGATCGGATGCGCCTATAATACCCTCCTGCGCACTAAATACAAAAAAAACGGCGCTCCAAGCACCCCCATTACAATCCCTACCGGCAACTCCATCGGTGCAAATATGATTCGAGCCACAGTGTCCGATATTGTAAGTACACCCACACTTAATAATACACATGCTGGAAGCAACCAACGGTAATCGCTGCCGATAAGCAAGCGAGCAGAATGAGGCACTATCATGCCTACAAAACCGAGCAATCCTACTACACTGACTGTGCTGGCTGCAAGTAGTGTAGCGATTACTGTAAAGTATAAGCGGTGTGATTCTACACGTAGACCTAATCCCTTCGCTTGCTCTTCCCCAAGCGCCATAATATTCAATCGTTGGCTCCCGATTACTGCAAGTAAGGTTCCAATTAGCGTATATGGAAGAAGGATATAAACATGCGGCCAGCTTCTTGCTGAAAGCCCTCCAACCATAAAAATCAGCGCTCCCCCTACTCGATCACTATATAAAGTAAGTAAAGCTGAAATTCCTGAGTTCAACAGAGCAGACACAGCTACACCTGCAAGAATGACCCTGAGTGGATTTACTCCGCCGCGCCAAGCCATAAGATAAATAAGTAAAGCAGCCCCAATGGCACCAACAAATGCAACGGGTGTAAGTAAGTACGCATAGGCAGGAAATAAGATAAGAATACCAATTCCAAATAGACCCGCTCCTGAGGAAACACCAATGATATGTGGATCAGCCATGGAATTACGCATGACCCCCTGAAGAAGTGCTCCTGATAGCGAAAGACTAATACCGACTAATGCGGCAACGATTGTTCTCGGCAGCCTGATATTCCAAATGATATCGTGATAAGTGCTCTGTCCACCGAACAGCGAATGTAATACATCTGATATAGTAATATTTACTGCCCCACATATTAGACTTAAACCTATTCCCAACAAAGCGAAGAATGCAAGAATGACAAGCACACTTGCACGCCAATTCACACTTTTTTGACCATGTCTCATTTGGCTATACTTCCATAAATATCTGGATAAACTAGTTTGGCTAAATAGGATAAGGACTGATCGAAGTTAAATCCAGGATTAGTCACAAATAGCGATGATGGGAGAAAATAGATTTTATTTTCTTTAACCGCTCTCAAAGTTTTCCAGGCAGGATTACTCTCTATGTCTGATTTGAGTTTCTCTTTACCGTAGTCTTCTGTGCCGTGCACAATGAAGAATAGAAAGTCCGGATCCAATTCAACAAGCTTTTCCAGGCTATAAGGTGCAGAACTTGGCATCATACCTGATGGGAGGGATTCAGCAACATTTTTCAGCTTCAAGCGATTAGCAACGTCCAGTGAAATCGTCGAATTCTTCTGTACACTAATCCCCATCGGCATGATGGTGATCATCGCAAACCTAGGGCTTTGTTGTGGGAGTTTGCTTAAAACCGTTTGCATTTTTTTCTCCGTTTGATCAAGCGCAGCCTTAGTCTCATCTTCTCTCCCCGCTATTTTTCCAAATAGCTCCGCAGTAGCTTTTATATCCTCATAGCTCTTGATATCAATGAAGGCCAGGGGCACTTCAGAAGAAGCTAATGAATCTTTCAAGGAAGTATGGAACATAGATTGGCCTATAACCAGATCAGGTTTTAGGCTCATCAATTTCTCCAAGCTAACTTGGTTAACTGCACCGACCTGTGTGACATCTTTGGCCATTTCAGGAACAGGAATGCCAGGAGCAGTCGCCAATCCAACAGCGCTTCCTCCCACCTGATAGAACAACTCCTGAACTTCTGTGTTTAACAAAATAACGCGCTGCGGTTTGTCCTTTAAAGTTACTTCTTGTTTCGTACTGTCTTTGAAAGTAATGAAATCTCGATTCGGTGGAGCCATACTATTAGTAGGCTTTGAAGAAGAACACCCTATAACTACTGTTGATAACATGAATGTACTTGCAATGATTAACCCTAAACGCTTCAATAATATACACTCCTTTAAGCTTCAGATGCCGTTAATCAACAAGAGCTCTGCAAGTATGTCTTCCTTGCAAAGCTCTTGTTTTGAATTTATTGATCGATCATTCTGCGCAGCCATCCCTGCTCAAATACATATCGGGTAAGCTGCACCCGGTTGTCCATTTGCAATTTCTGCATAATATTCTTCAGATGATTTTTCACCGTATATTCGGAGATACCCAATCCCTCCGAAATTACTCGGTTAGATTTGCCACTTGCGACCCATTCCAGTATTTCTCGTTCACGTCCGGTAATAAGCGCGTTGGGTGCCTCCTGTTTTTCCTTCGGTGTGAATTCTTGTAATAATCGTAAAGCGAGCTCTCTGGACATAGGGGCTTCGTCTACTGCAATTGCTTTTAAATATTCATGCCAGGAATTCGGACTCAAATTTTTAAGCAGATAGCCTTGTGCCCCTTTCTTCAGAGCTTCAAACAAATGGGTGATATCATCGGATACGGTGACCATGACAATCTTCACATAGGGGAATTTTTCCTTAATTTGCTTCGTTGCTTCTAAACCATCCATTTGCGGCATGTTAATGTCCATCAGAATGATATCGGGCATCCATTGTTCCGTAAGCCTAATCGCCTCTGCACCATTTCTACCCTCGGCAACGATTTCAAATGAAGTATCCATTCTTATAATACTTTGGATCCCTTCCCTAGCATGAGGATGATCGTCTACAATTAAAACCCGAAAAGGCTGAGACATGAGCATTCCTCCTTCCTTTGTTTACACTTCTAACTGAGAAACAGAAATACCAACAGGAAGATTTTCTTCGGCATCCAACAATTGATATAGAAGCAACATAGAAACCGCTAACACAACATCCATGAAAACGATTGAGAGTGTCGGATAATCCGAAATCACCATAACACCCAGCATCGCCCCCATCATGCCTCCCATCAAACCTGCTAACATGCCGTCCAATGAAGCAAGTAAATGTAATGACCTTCCGGATACATAACCAACAATCATGCCAAAGGTGACTCCAATAACGGTTGAAAGGAATAATTTCTCCAACACAATACCAGCTATTGTGCCGACAACCAGGCTGGAAACCATCGCAATCGTCATAGCCGCCATCATGCCTGTCATTTTAGTTAGAACCGTTTTCTTAGCGCGTAAGTGGAGAATGAGAACAACAACTACTAACAGGACGAAAATGAGAGAAGCAATACTTGTATTCATTGTTGACGCGGAAGGCCCCGTTGGGACCTCCGTTACTGAGTGCTCCCCGTGTTCATGCGCAGCTGCAGGTAAATTCCGTGCAAATGCAAACATGATCATGAATAAAGCGCATATTTTCAGATATATTCCTTGCGTTAATCTTCTCAATAGACTTCACCTCTTTAAAATGAATTAACCAAGCAGTTGCTTTAGGGCCGGTACCCTACGAATAACTAATGCATCCAAAGTAAGAACGATTAATAATGAAATACCAACTAGAGGAAAAACGATACCTAACCCAATGGTTACTACGGCAACCCATTTGACCATTTTAAAATCTTTTGGTAATGCTGGAGCTCCCACTCTCTTCTCTGGTTTTCTCAACCACCACATGATAAAGCCGCTAACAGCTACTAAAATAATACCAAGGCAAACCAATAAACAAAGGATCTGATTGACTAATCCGAAATATTCGCCTTGATGCAGTGCAATACCAATCGTTATGACTTTCGCCATGAGGCTGAAATCCTTAAATCGCTGATCCGCTAATACTTTTCCGCTATATTGATCAATATGCAGGGTCGCTTGTTTCTTCGGATCTGCTGTTGTTGAATAGATCGTGTATACGCCTTTCTCATTTGCGGGTAGGGCAATTTGGTAGCCTGGAGCCAGTTCTATACTTTTACCAATAACCATCACTTGCTCAATGGAAATAGAACCACCTGAACTTGCAGTAGAATTAGGTATCGGAAGTTGCTCAGCCGCCCAGGGGACTCCTTTAACAACATCTTTGGTCGGTATGCTCGACTCTGGTTTTTGCGGATCAAAAGAGAAAAATCCCTGCGGGTATGTAGCTGTTTTGTTTATGTAAGTTCCTAAAATGCCCGACCATGGTAAGCCAGTTAAGATCAACGCTGCAATGAACAGAGATAACCAAAATGCGGTCACAGCGTGCATATCACGCCAGAACATCCGCTTTCCTTTCTCCATACGTGGCAGTATAATGCCGTAAATAGATTTCTTACCTCTTGGCCACCATAAATAGATGCCTGTGATTAAAAGGATCATCGCCCAGCAAGCAGATAATTCAATGATGCGATCTCCCGTCTTTCCAATCATCAGTTTCCCATGAAATTCTCTTATCAACTGCATGAGTTTTGTGTTTGTATCAATGTCTCCAAGTACTTTCCCGTCATAAGGATTAAGATACACGAACAAGGATTGCCCATTCTGACTTATTTCTAATTCCGTAGAGCGGTTTGGTTCGTAGGACGGTTTCACTTTTTTCAGGCTCGCCTCGGGGTACGCCTCTTTCATTTTTTGAATTTGGTCTTGTACAGACAACTGTTGTTGTCCCTGTTGGACGTAATAATAATCCTTGTACAGTACATTCTCAATTTGCGGCTTAAATAAATAAATGCCCCCCGTCACAGCCAATATAACTAAAAAAGGGGCAAAGATCATTCCCGCATAAAAATGCCATCTCCATATGGCTGCATATAAACTCTTGGTCCTCGCTGTTTGTTGCCCTCCATTTGCCATTTCAACACTAATACTCATGAATACATGACTCTCCCTTTCCAATCCAGCTCAGACTAACTGTCTCAAGTATACTTGGAAGCAGTAAGTTTGAAATGACTCATAAGGGCTATAATTGCAACTAATGTTTGAAATTCTGGATGAAGCCAAAAAATATCAAACCGCTACTGACATGCTGTTGTCAGTAGCGGTTTTTTATAATCGGAGTAAGTAATCGTAAAGGAGTAGGAGATAAATGCGAAGTATCGGGACCCAAAATAATAGGATACAGTATTCAATCAATTATAATAGGAAGGATGGTATCTCATGAATTTTGCTTCTATACGCATCATTACCGACGACGTGGATCGTCTCGTCGAGTTCTATGAGAAAGTCATGGGGGTTTCGGCGGAACGCCCCGCGCCCGTCTTTGCCGAACTCGTTGTGCCATCGTGCACCCTGGCGATCGGCCACTCCCAGACGGTGCAACTGTTCGGCGCTGGTTCCGCAGTGGCGGCCAGCAATCACACTGTCATCATCGAGTTCCTCGTCCACGATGTCGATGCCGAGTACGAGCGCTTGAAGCCATTTGTCGACGAGTGGGTAAAAGAACCAACCACGATGCCGTGGGGGAACCGTGCTGTGCTGTTTCGCGATCCCGACGGCAACCTGATTAACCTCTTCGCGCCGGTGACCGAGGAAGCGATCAGACGGTTCAGCGGTAGGCCTTGACGAATAGTTGAAATGAGTGGGGCGAATATCTTAATTAGTAATTTTACTGACGACTTCAGAGAGAGAGACCATAGCAATGAGCTATGGTCTCTTCATGTTATCTAGGTTCAATTATTTAACGGAATTTTTTTCAAAAAACTATCAACTAACCATAATCCTACTGCTGCTCCAAAAACTGAATTTATCAGAACATTTGGGTACATATCGTCGGATTCCGTAAAAGTTAACAAAAAAACAATAATTCCTGCAAACACAAGATGTAAAACAAGTCCCTGCAGAAGGTAACTTATTGACATCTTCTTTTTGGATAGGATCAGATCTGTCACAATTGAGAAGGGTACACCAATAACAAAGGTACCAATTAAAAAGTAAATAAAATAAACGAAAAATGAGGTATACCCATGAATCAGCAATAGAACTAGTGAAAGAATTAACGACATTAAAATACCAGATATAACTTTTCTTACAATCGCTACTTTTGTGAACATTTGTAATATCTCCTTTCGTATAAAGAATTTCAACTCCAGACTCATGGTGAGTTAAAAAGGAAGGATCATTCCCTTCACCTGCCTTTCTTACGGTGTAGTTCCTCCTTACCAACACGTTCTTGCTAAAAACGGGAAAAAGCTTTGGTCTCCCAAAGCTCTTCCCGATATCGGATCTGATGTATGTATATTTGTCTTTTCGGCAAATACCCCGAAGGAGTGAAAATTACTGGATTTTATTACCATATAAATATACAATGGCCTGCATGCACAGTCAACCTTTGTTACTGCCGCTGGTGACTTCCGCAATTGATGTTACACGAGCAACGATTGCAGCTTCAACTACTTCCCTGATTGCTTGATTTTCTGACATCCGGGCAGATAGAGCTATATACAAAGTTTGGAAATAATAGTATCATATCCCTGTTAATGATTAAAATAGCATATTAACAATATGGAGGAATTCTAGTGAATGTTAGAAAGAAAATTACACTAGGTTCCCATAGGGGATAACTATAGTTACGAGCTCTTCCGTTTATCTAGCTAAACAGTCTACTAACCAACCATCAGGCGTAACCTTGAACACAAATACATCACGTCATTATGTATTCTCGGAAAAAGGTACAGTTGATGGAGTTGAAATCTCATCTCAATATGAGGTATGGTTTGATGAAAAAGGGTATTATCGTTTCAATACTATCTCAGGTCCATATACTGGGGATTATGAAATTTGGGATGGGAAATCAGTTTCAAAGAATGACTTCGAAACACCAAATTTGCACATCAAACTCGATGATGATGAGCAAACGGTACTGTACTCCCAACATCAGGAAAATGGAAAACCGACACATACAATTAAAGTTGATGAATTAGATAAAAACATACAATTTGATAAATCACTTCTTGTAGTTGATGAGTCTAATGCATCCATTCAATACCTAAGTGAATAATGATTCAAAACAAAATAAAGTTAGACTGTAAGCTGAGCCCAATAGGACTTCTTACCGTTTTTGCTTTTAGGGAGGGATATTTATGAACCGTATTTGGATAGCTTGCCTTCTTCTTGTAATGCTTGCCGCATGCTCAGAAAAAATGATTACTGACAAGATTACCAAAAAATCCATTGCTGAGGTATCACAAGGGAGCAATACAATTGTTAATCCTTTGAGCGATGCTATGGATCAGGGTAATCACGAATATACAAAAAATGTCGTTGTAGATGTCTCGTACTATAAAACCCAATCTGTGGTAAGAGGAGACATTGTTTACTATGGGGACAATAACGTAGCCAGAGTAATTGCCTTTCCAAATGAAAAAATGAAAATAACAAGCGGTCAAATTTACATTAATGAGGGGAAATTAGATACATTCTACGGGTCAGCGCATATTAGGGGGTATGACTATCTAAAGTTTAAGGATACCAATGGTGATGAACCTGCTAAGCAAAATCTCATAAATGAGATCTTTAAGAAAAATCAAAATGAAATAACCCTCAAAAATGACGAAGTATTTGTAATTGGAGACGATTGGTCAAGAAGTAATCCAGCAACTACTTTTCGTAAATTATCAACAAAAGAGATTTTGGGTAAAGTGATGGGTATATGCACAAAGTGCAGGCAGTGATCAGAGCATCCGTAATAGAATCCTTGAAGCCTTCATTAATCTCGATGCTAACTTGGCCCGCCGCGGCAAACTGCTACATGATTCTAAAGAGGCCCGTTAGTTAAATAAATTTGTTGTTTGTTTTTATTGAGCGTCTCCGTCGCTTCTGTACTCCAAAATATCACCTGGCTGACAATCCAAAGCCTTACATATCGCTTCTAATGTTGAAAAACGCACCGCTTTTGCTTTCCCATTTTTCAGAATGGAAAGATTGGCCATGGTAATTCCTACCCTCTCCGAAAGTTCCGTTACGCTCATTTTTCGCTTTGCTAACATCACATCAATATTAATAATCATTGCCATATGCTCCACCTCAGACCGTTAAATCATTCTCTGATTTTATATGAATAGCTTCTTCTAAAAGTCTTTGGAGAACAGCAGCAAAAACGGCGATCACCATAGAGCCGAAAATAATGACCGATCCCATTGGTATGAAACTTGGAGGGTCAACTCTCTTCCCCATGAGATAGTAGAGTGGCATACCTAGCAGGTACAAGGTGCTGATTGTGATGGCACAGTATTTTATATTCTTTAAAGCTTTTACCGATAATTCCGAGAACGCTTGGTTTTTATCCATATAGCTTAAAAGTTTAAAAGCTTGATACAGAGCAAAGTAAAAAGGAATAGCCGCTGCGTACATATCGATTAAAACGAGAGATTTCATGTAAGCCATTTCTGGATACAATTCTCCAGCAAAATTCCCAATCTTAGGAACCAAAAATAGGCACAAAGCGAGAATTGGGATTCCAATAAGAATGACAGCTATCTTCAAAAAGAGTGTTTTTCCTCGTTTCATAAACTGCACCTCACTTATATAATGTCAGTTTTTACTTTACACCATTATTTATTGTTTTACAATAAATAAATATCGTTTTTATGAAATAGGAACATTTCTCATTACGAACTTTCTAACTTTAATAATACAAAAGAAAAAGCACCACGTTGGGTGCTAGTTCATCACCTCCCCATGAAAGGAGGACCGCTAATTCACTTCGCGACTTTTCTTTACAAAATACATAATTAGGTACCCTAGGGCAACTATTCCTGTACTTGCTAGACAAACTAGCACGGCACTTACGGTTATTGTTCGAGTAATCATGTAAAAAGCAAACATTCCCATTAAAAATGTTAGGACTAAGTTACTAATGATTTCCCCCATTTATTATCACCTCTAATTTTTTGATGCCGACTGTATTGATAAGAACAAGAAATTCAACATATTAACGAAGCTACCGATCGATCAGTATCGAGAAGACTTTGATAGAAGAATAGCACGGATTATTTCTTAACCTCGAAACTAACTTTTATCTGTTCGATGTCTTTGTCCAACAAAGTGTATTGTTCTTTATCTTCCTGATTGTTAGGATCGTATTGCACATCCGTTGGAGTGTCAAATGCATAGACAATATTACCCAGCTCACCAATTTTAGAAATGTGAATAATCTTAGTTAGTTCGATCCCTTCGGTTTCCCACTGATCTTTAGGCCAAACCTCAATCCTAAATAATTCGCCCTTTCCAACCTTTGTGATAAATCTGAAAGCCATAACATTCTCATGCTTGAGTTCAACAACTTCATAATTGTCGAGCCATTTAGATGGTAACGTAAGGCTGAAATTATTCTTCTCGTTCTCATATTTAATACTTTTAGTGATTGAAGACGAATCTTTTGAACAAGCGGTTAGAATCTGGACTGTGATTAAAAGTAACAATGCTGCACGAACTACTAATTTTATCATAGACGATTCTTCAGCTCCTCCAAAGTTCTTCTTGAAGTTCCAGATTATCTTTCCAAAAATCCAGATCGACTCTTAGTACTGAACGTAATGCAAGACACTTTCTAATCAAACCAGTGGCTCCTTGTTCAGGATCTCCCCAATTTCCCCCGTCAAGTTCTTCTAACGTCATACTTAAATCTACCATGTCCATTTTTCACCTCAATTGACAGCGTTACATTCATATATATATCGCACTAATAAAATCCACAAAATATATAGGTCCCGGATAACCGTCCCGCAAACGCATATTGACTTCTAATTTTGATTTTTCATTTTGAAATCCTCACTCTTCAGAAAAAAATTGTCATTTTATAAGAATTATACCATTTATTGAACATTCCTGCCGATTAAGTGAATAAAAAAGAGACCCACAGCAACGAGCCGTGAGTCTAAGTTATATATTTTAAAGGGGGGTCTTGATTCTTAGTATAGGCTTAATTCATTAAGACAGAATGAAATTAATATTTCAATTTGATTACATCTTTAAACTAACGTGTCCCGTTAGCTTAATCCTCTAACATGATTAGCTCCCTTGGGTTGGGAGAGAATGGGGAACGGTCACACAGATGCGATTCTAGCCGATACGAACTGTCAAGCATTAATGATTGTGTAGAGCCCAATATAAAGAAACAAGACCAGCACTCCTCAGTCGAGGAACACTGGCCTTCTGCTGAAACACTTTGAATGCATCACCGGTGGATCTACAATCTTCTAGATAGTGTATTCAAATTGCGTTCATTCATATACGTCATTTACTTTCTACTCTTCTCCCACCATAACCGCATTCCCCTCATAACTAATCCAGTCGCGAGAAAAAGTGGTGATAGCACCACTTTTAAGATAATTTATATGGAAGTAGCGGAAGAACTAATCTTATATATTCTCGTACGAATCACTGCTTCGATAACAATCAGGTTAGGAATCCAGCAAAGCCAAGCTACAACACGATACCCCGCCTCGAAATCACCAAAAATCAATACAAGCGGACCCAACCAAATTCGGAGCATAACCGCTGCGAAAGTAAGCGCATAGCTGCGAAGCATCCATGCTTTGTGAGCCTGAACATTTTTGACAATAATTTTGCGTAAGGCAATCCAAGTGGCTGCTACCCAAAGTACATCTAACCCGAAGAATCCAAGTCCTGCGATCCAACCGCCTGTCGCAAAAAACGATAAATATAGGCTGACAATCCCACTCGCAGAAACAGAGATAATATAAACATAACCTAGCAGTCTGTGCCTACGTCTCCTAGCATGTGATTGCTTCAAAAAAATCTGAAATGGCCCAATGGCAAGGGCCAACATTGCAGTTACTATATGAACATACAGTACATACACCCAAGGTGTTAGATGAAAGTCCGGCTTTTGCAATTTAAAAGAAACCAGTCCAGCATTACGAGCACTCAATACTCCATACTGAACAATGGCATAACCTACTATTGCAAATGCAAAAATGAAAACGAGTGCCCGAATGATTTTGTTCCCCATGGTAATCCCACTTTCCTTTCTCACTTCTGTGCATCCAACGTTTTGCCCAAAGCTCTCTCTAAGGAAGTAGCCACCAAACTGAATCGCTTGGAGAAAGGACTACTATCCACGATAAAAAAATGTATACGTATGTTTCTTGTCTGGGTTACCTATGACCGTGCAAGCTTTACCCTTCATGATTGGCTTGAAAAGCCGCGAACCTACAAATGAATTATGAACATCCGGTCCAAAAAAATCCACGCCTCGTCCCATTCCCTTTAACTTGCCCATACATATATAAGTTTTCAGCAACGACCAGTTTTGCTCCGACAGTCATGGCCCCTGACACAAAACTATCCTGAAAGATAAAAACAATTCATCCTACTTGCGCACATTGAAAGACAACCTTTGCCTGATTCATAATGGCCTTCGACCGATCCTTGTCCATAAGGTCATCTTTCTCTACCCTTACCCCTGATGGGACTGTCGCTTTCCCGCTCATACTCATCAGTCTAACCGACTCTCCCATTTTATTTTATCCTCCTAATCGATTTTGTGGATAAAATAAATATAAACCCTATAGCAACTATAGGGTCAATACTCTTCGAACGGAAACTTGGAGTTCCACAATAGAGGGCAGTAATATAATCCCCTCCTGGTATGATTCGGGTAAAATCCGTTGAAGCTTGATCTCCCAAGGAGTTTATTGTAATACAAAATTCCAGATCGGAATCGTTACGGTCGAATGTCATGATGTTCTCATGGTAGAAACTACTTGGCTTCAATCGATCAGATTGTTTCGTTAAATATTCCTTTAACAGCTGTAGGATAACATCTGAAATATGGATATCTCCAAGTTCATTAACCAACATTTTTAGCTGCAGGGCGTAGGCTTTTAGAGTTTGTATACTAAATCCCTGAATACGCTTATCAGCCTCATACAGTTTCCACAATTGACTTATATTCATAATAAAACCTCCCATTAGTCCTATTAAATCTAGCTTTTCTTCTAATGGGAGGTTTTAATATGATAAAATACTTATAAATCCCACTATAGCCAAACGGCCAAAGCGGATATAATCTTACTCTAAATTACTGGAGGTAGCGCTCCGTACTCGGCCCACTGCTCTTTTGTCGGGCCGTAAAGATCCGGCACACAAAGGCCTGCCTGACGCATCAGGACTGTCATCTGACCACGATGATGAATCTCATGCTTTACGAGAATATCCAGCATTAAGCCGTTTGGCCATTGATCACCATACATATCGCTCATGATAAGCAGATTCTCATCTTTCCAACTGGACTGTATAGCATCAAGGAGCGCTTGTGAAGTCCTCTTATAGACTGACGCGATGTCTGCTGCCGAAGCTGGCACCGGCATATCTTCGCCCGGTCCTTCGAAAGACAGTCCCGTAAGAGATGGCATTTCGTGCAACATCTGTACAAGATGCCATGCAACACGTCCAAGCGTTCTATGATCGCTTGTTATCTGTTGGCCAAGAGACTCGTCGGTCAGCATCTCCAGTGTCCGCATTGTTGCTTCCGTTTCATTCTGCCAAGTTGCGGCAAAATCTTTAATGTGTTTATACATATCCAACATCTCCTTTTTGTAATGGAATTAAGTTTATTATACCGAACACTAGTTCGCAAGTAAATATTTACATTTACTTAAACTACCTCCGTTAACCAAACGAAGCTGCCGAAAATCATTGCGCTAATTGCTCAGACCTATACACCTATTTCTTGGCCCTTCAGCAACAAGATGAGCTCTCACTACTTGATCCCTTGTTATGATTAGAAACATAATCGTCGGCAATCGGACATTGTCCGATAACTAAAAGAGCCCGCGGTTTACGCAGACTTCTAAGACACGCCTTATATATGGCAGTAGTATGCGGGATACGTGATGCTCGTAAAAAGAAAACGACAGAAGAAATTATCCCACGAAATAAAAGATTAAGAGAATTTTACGATAAGAAACGAAATGAAGGTAAGCCCTTCAGGGTAGCCATCATCGCTTGTGTTAATAAGCTTTTACATTGGATTTATGCATTACTAAAAAGCAAATCAGATTTCCAAAATACAGACCAAAAATTAGCTGGTTTAGTTTAGCCCCCGCACTTGAACCCCCTACTAGAAACTTATTGGAAATATCAGTTCATAGACTCTGTCGAAATCGTCTCGCATCCGTTGAATAATGCAAAATTTTGAAAGCAATTGTTCAAGGCTGTTCGCAATTGCTTTGTTGGCTTTATGTCGTTCTCGTACCAGATGTTTTTAACAACGAGCGTCCCGGCTCTTCGCTCCGCGATTACCTCGGCTCGTCCGATGATGCTTTCTCCGTATATTAGAGGCAACACATAATAGCCGAATTTCCGTTTGATTGCAGGCGTGTAAATCTCCCAGGTGTAATCGAATCCAAACAATACGTTGATCAGTTTTCTGTCCCATATGAAATTATCTAGTGGGGCAATCAGCTCGCAGCGCCATTTCGGCGCCGGATTTTGCAGAACGGCTTCAATAAGCGGCAAGTCCTCCGCGCGGCAGTACAGTATATCCTTCAATTGTTCCACGGCAACAGCAACAATGCGAGCTTCGTACAACAGTTGGCGGAAAACCTCGTTGCGCTGCTCCGCTTTCAATCCCCATATGTTCAGCCAGGCATCGGATGCGCGATTCCATAAAAGGCCAACAGCGCCGATTCGACGCAGTACCCGCCACTTGTGATGCTCATGCTCGCCCTCCAGCGGCTCCGGTGCATTCAGCAGATTTGGCTGTATGTACTTTCCAGCGATATCGTAATATTTACGCGTTCCTTTTTTGTGATGTATAATCAACTCGCCTGTCGAGTACATCTGCTCCAGCACCGACCGGGATGAATTGTTTCCGCTGCTCCAGTGGATGACCGATTGCCACGTGAAATTTCCATCCAATTTTAGATCATCCGAACTTAGCGCACCGTGATTTTGGATGTGAGCTCGTACTTGCTCTATCAACGCTTCCATTTCGGGATAGCGCTTGGCATGTTGTCGGGCGGCCTGCCTGTACCGCTCAAAATACGGCCAGTCCTCGACAGGAATAATGGCCAAATTCTTGTCGGGATAATCGACAAGGCTTCTATCTTGATACAGCAACTCGGCGAGCATGTTCTTGGTAAATCCTTTGATTCGCGACTGCAACACCAGTTCGGCGTTTTTTCCGCAAACATCGATGGGATCGTATTGAATACAGCCGACCTGCCGCACAAAATCCAATACTCCCTGCTTTCCGGTAAATTGATATTCGCCCAACAGCCCGTGCTTCAATAGCAGAAATTGCCGTGCCTGGCGGTTTGTCAATTGGATCATGTACACATCGTCTCCTTAAGGAAACAAACGGGAGTAGCTTGCACATGATGATGGATGGCGAGGTTGCTTATCTCAATAAAGTTACTATTTGCTTCTTTCCATAATGATGGTATCCATTGGGGAGCATCATTAGCAAACCCCTTTCCTAATTCTCCAATAACCGAAAATTGCTCTTTTTCAATGATTTTAACCACGCCTATTCCCCCCTATCCGTTGGAAAATACAAAAAAACAAACACATGTTCCCGTTAAATATTACCATTGTCTCGAGCATAAAAACAAGAGCTATTGAAAAATAACTGCCCGTTAGCTTAATGACAGTTCGAAAAAAATAGTCCCGATGACTGTAATAGCTCACCGGGACTAACTTGCAGACCACACTTTATATCCGATTAGTTTTTCCTTTATTTAAAATTAAATTGTTTCTTTATAGCTAATAAGGTATCAAAAGACGGATTACAATTTCCTTGCTCAATCTCACTTAAATTCCCTTGAGAAATGCCTATTTTGCTCGAGAACTCCACTTGATTCATATTATTTAATTTTCGTAACCTACGAATATTGGGCCCAATATTAATCATCATTTCACATCCAATTAAATAATAAATGTCCCGACCGTCTGATAGATCGGGACTTATCATGATGCTATGATTACTTACCAACTTTAATGTCACTCAACAAAATTCCACTTTTTGCATCAGCTAAAAAAAATCACTCCACCGTCACACTCTTCGCCAAATTACGCGGCTTATCAACATCATTGCCACGCGCCAACGAGGCATAATAAGAGAGCAACTGCAACGGAATAACCGCCAAGGCAGAGGATAACACATCCAAAGTCTTAGGAATCACAAAAGTACTGTCTACAGACTTCTGCAGCTCAAGCTCGCCTTCCACGGCGATTCCTAGCACATTAGCGCCGCGGGCCTTCACTTCTTTAATGTTGCTGACCGTTTTCTCGAGCAGGTCATGCTGTGTAGCCAACGCGATAACTGGAATCCCATCCTCGATCAAAGCCAGTGTACCGTGCTTCAATTCACCAGCTGGGTAAGCTTCAGAGTGGATGTACGAAATCTCTTTCAGCTTCAATGAGCCTTCCAGAGCTACTGCATAGTCTAATCCTCTACCAATGAAGAAGAGATTATCATGTTTCGCCATCTCTTCAGCAACCACTTTCAAGGCTTCTGCTTGCCCAAGAATCTCTTCCACTTGGGTAGGAAGCTCTTTCAAAGCTGTGATAACTTCCGTAATTTGCTCAGTTGTTTGCGTACCCAGTGTTTGAGCCAAATGCAGCCCAAGCAGGTAAAAAGCAATCAGTTGCGACGTATAAGCCTTCGTTGAAGCTACGGCAATCTCAGGCCCCGCCCATGTTGTAATAATGTCGTTCGCTTCGCGAGCTACAGAACTGCCAACAACGTTCGTAATAGCCAGAACGTGAGCACCACAGCGCTTGGCTTCACGCAAGGCAGCCAATGTATCGGCGGTTTCTCCGGATTGGCTAACGACAATAACAAGGGTATCCTTCGTAATAATCGGAGACCGGTAACGATATTCAGACGCTACGTCCGTTTCCACGGGAATACGCGCCATTTTCTCAATGACATACTTCCCAACCATGCCCGCATGATAGGCCGTACCACAGGCAACAATATGAACACGACTGATCTTGCGAATCGCTTCAGCTGTAATCGTCAGTTCGTTTAACGTAACACTGTTTCCATCCGAAGCAATGCGGCTGCCCATCGTATCCCGATAAGCCTTAGGCTGATCGTAGATTTCCTTCAACATAAAGTGATCAAATCCGGCTTTTTCCGCCGTAATAATGTCCCAATCGACATGAAACATTTCCCTGGAAATAAAGTTGCCTTCGAGCGTCATTAATTCGACACCTTCTCGTGTTAAAAGCGCCATTTCGCCATCATTCAAAATGAACACATTCCGTGTGTATTCAAGAATAGCAGGGATATCGGAACCGATGAAGTTCTCACCTTCGCCAATACCAATGATCAATGGACTAGCTTGACGAACAGCAACAAGTCGATCCGGCTCGTACTCTGTCAGTACACCTAGTGCAAATGCGCCTGTCATAAACTTCACTGCTTTTTGAACGGCTTTAAGAATATCACCCTCATATAAATCAGCGATAAGATGTGAAATCACTTCTGTATCTGTTTCCGATACAAAATTATGCCCTTTAGCAATAAGCTCTTCCTTCAAGGAAATATAATTTTCAATGATTCCGTTATGCACAACAGAGAATTTCAGAGAATTATCTGTATGTGGGTGCGAGTTAACATCGGAAGGTTTCCCGTGTGTCGCCCAGCGCGTATGTCCGATTCCAACGCTTCCGTTCAGCGGAGTTTCCTCCAACTTGGATTCAAGATTCGCGATGCGACCTTTTGCTTTCTTAATCTGCAAGCCATCTGCTGTATATACGGCAACTCCCGCGGAGTCATACCCTCTATATTCGAGCTTTTTGAGCCCTTCCAATAAAATCTCCTGAGAATTCCGCTTTCCGATATAACCAACGATTCCGCACATAGTATAGTACCTCCATAGTTTTATAAGCCTCTTCAACAAGGGCTATTTTTCAAAGATCTTAATGTTCATAGATAAAAAGACATGCCTAAATAAATCTATATTTGGACGATCAATAAGTGCATACTGAAATAAATGGATGTTGGATACTTGTCAGCCTGGTCGCCCAGACGTTTTTGCTCTCCAACTTAACGGCACTCCTCATGCCGGAAGGTCCCCGCCGAATGTTTCGAACACCTTCACCTCGTCAACTCACCTGCGTAGTAGCAGTTTGGCTACATTTCCCGTTCCGCTTGCGAGTTCTGGCGCTATTAGTATGGGTCAACCTCTGCCCTGCCTTTCCTTCTTGAGTCAAATACATCATATTCATTTTATGCGTCTTGTGCAACTTATTTTTTCTTCAGAAAATCCCCCAATCCGCTGCAGCCTTGCAAACAACGATTGGGGGGATAACCTATATTATACCAATTGCTCTTGGATGACCTTCGCAATATCATGGACATAAGCTTCCACTTGTTCTTTGTCAGGGCCTTCAGCCATAACACGAATCAAGGACTCCGTACCAGAAGGACGCACTAACACGCGGCCATTGTCGCCAAGTTCATCTTCCACTTTGCGAATAGCTTCTTCAATCACAGCATTGTCTTTCAGCTTGCTCTTGTCAGCTACACGAATATTCACCAGCAATTGCGGGAATTTGCGCATGATGCCTTTTAATTCACTCAGCTTACGGCCAGACTCCACAATCGTGTTCACCAATTGCAAAGCGGTTAGAATCCCATCACCTGTAGAGATGTAATCCAAGAAAATGACATGACCCGACTGCTCTCCACCTAAGTTATAGCCGCCTTTGCGCATTTCTTCCATCACGTAGCGATCGCCAACAGCCGTTTGCATAGCTTTCAGACCTGCTTTTTCAATCCCTTTGAAAAAGCCAATATTCGCCATCACCGTCGTCACAATGGTGCCGTGGTTCAGCTTCCCTGCGCGGTTCAACGCCTCGCCCAGAATGCTCAGGATGAAGTCTCCGTCGACTTCCTCGCCCGTCTCATCGATCGCGATCAGACGATCCGCATCGCCATCAAAAGCAAGACCTATGGCTGCGCCATGTTTCACCACTTCAGCGCGCAGGTTTTCAGGATGCGTCGAGCCGCAATGATCGTTGATATTGCGACCGTTCGGCTCAGCGCCGATGGTGATCACTTCCGCTCCCAGCTCGCGGAATATGGTAGGTGCAAGCTCATAGGCAGAGCCATTCGCACAATCCAGAACGACCTTGTATCCAGCGAAAGACTGGGATACCGTTTCCTTCAAGAACGCCAGATAAGCAAGCTTCGCATCTGGCTCATCTGTAACCGTACCAATCTCGCCGCCAACTGGGCGAGGCAATTCATCAACAGCAGCATCAAGCAGCTGCTCAATTTCAAGTTCCGTCTCGTCCAATAGCTTGAAGCCGTCGCCCCCGAAGAACTTAATCCCATTGTCCTCAACAGGATTATGCGAAGCGGAAATCATAACGCCCGCATCTGCGCCAAGCTTCTTCGTCAAATATGCTACCGCAGGTGTGCTTACCACACCAATTCGAATAACTTCGACACCAATCGACAATAAACCAGCTACTAAAGAAGCCTCCAGCATCGGCCCCGAAATCCGTGTATCTCTCCCGATCACGACTTTCGGATGCTTTGCTTGTCTAGTTAAGACATAACCGCCGCAGCGACCTACTTTATAAGCTAATTCTGGTGTCAGCTCGCCATTAGCGACGCCTCGAACACCATCTGTACCAAAATATTTCCCCATGTCTAATATTCTCCTCTTTCTCTATGACCCATTATGGATTTGCTGGACTTGCGGTTGGACTTGCCGTTGGACTTGTGCTTGGACTTGTTGAACTAGCAGGTTTTACCGTTTTCTCGCTGATTTCTACTACGGCCTTTACTTCTTGCGGCATGCCAAGCTTAACATAAGTTGGCAAGTTTAAAGTCACCTTCAGCTCGTGCTTACCAGGTGGTAAATTACTAACATCCAGAATCGCCTGCACATCCTGTAGTTTCATTTGGTCAATAATCGAAGGTGCACCTTCTACGGTGATATTCAGTTGAGCCGATTCCGGCGTTATTACTTTGGTTAAGTAGTTTTCATTTTGACCAATAATCGTTAGCGGGACATTCTCCAAAGCTTTCGTCGTAGACGGAACAATTTCTACACGCACCGTTACTTTGGCCGGATCCAGTTGAGTTACTTTATTCCTCAAAGGAATGTCCAGTGAATAATCTTTGGTTTCTTTGACATCTTGAATATTCAGTTGCGGTCCTTGATAGAATTCCAACTTATCGACTACATCCTGCGTTCCATAGACAGTCACCTTGTCAGGACTTTGCGTGACCATAGCGATCGCGAATCCTTTTGGTGGCTCGCCGCTTATTTTGAGCTGCAGCGGTATCGTTTGGAACGGACTCGTAATCGGTACTTCCACATCGACAACAGAAGGATTCATATTGACGGTGACTTCCTTGCCGTCTTTATCATAAGCTTGCAATCTAACCTGCTTCGTAACAGCGGATTGCGCCTTATCTACGGAAACTTCGCCGCGCACATTCTCGATCTGATCGAGCTTGCTGGTTTGTGCTGTAATATATACCTTGCCCGGTTTAACGATCGGCTGCCCGGCTTTGAGTCCCGCTGCTGGCGTACCTTTCACATTAATGACCACGGGTACTTCTTTCATTTGGAGCTCTTCTATAATGACATGCACCGTTCTGGGCACAATCTGTACTTCAACATCCGCTGGGAATCCCACCGGTTTCAACGTTAGTTGATGATCGCCTTTGCCCACCTGCGTCATATCCAGTTCAATTTGATACGTATTACTTGTTGTCACTTTCTTGACGGAAGCTTCCTTCCCTTTCAAAATGACCTGAACATTAGCCGGTGACATCGAGGCTATATGATAATGGGTTTCGTCATATTTGGTCGTAATCGCGACGTTATTAATCGTTTCTTCGCGCTCGCGCAAGGGAGAATTGCCCGCAAGATTCGTTTCCTCCATATGGACGACAACCCATAGCAGAATCCCTACAACAAGCGCAACAATGCGAACAACATTCGTATTTCTCAACCATTTATCCATTCGAACGGCCCCTCCATTTCAGGAAAGGGTTCTTATCGTTGGCTTTGGCCTTAGGTTTCAATTCCTCGAACAATTTGGCAATCAACGACTCCTCTTTGATGTCCCGAATGATATGTCCATTCATCGTCAAAGAAATCTGTCCTGTCTCTTCTGAAATAATGACGCACATCCCATCGGAAACCTCGCTCATCCCAATGGCTGCGCGATGCCTTGTCCCCAGTTCTTTGCTTATGAAGGGATTCTCCGACAGGGGCAAATAGCAGCCCGCCGCCATTAATTGGCCTTGTCGAATAATGACAGCCCCATCATGAAGCGGTGTATTCGGAATGAAAATATTAATTAGCAGCTCCGCGCTGATCTTGCTCTCTATCGCAATACCAGACTCAATATAGTCGGTTAAACCGGTCTCTTTCTCGAAAACAATCAAGGCCCCAATCTTTCTTTTGGCCAAATAATTCGCAGCCCGGATGACTTCATTGATCCGTTTATTCACATCCTGGTCTTCTTCCGAGGATGAACGGCTAAACAGCTTCCCGCGGCCCAACTGCTCCAGTGCACGCCGCAGCTCCGGCTGGAAGATAATAATTACGCCTAGAACCCCGAAGGTGAACGTTTGATTCATCATCCATTGCAACGTACTGAGCTTAAACCAAATACTGAATACCCAAGTAATAACGACAACAAGGATCCCCTTCATCAATTGGATGGCCCTTGTCCCGCGTACTAGCAGGATCAGCTTATAAATCACATAGCTAACGATTAGAATATCAACGATATCCTTAGCCGAGATGCTCGTGAGTAAGTCCATGTATTATTCTCCCCCAAGCGACTGAACACAGTGATCTCTCTATAATAGAATCATAACATAAACCTTGTTATACTTCTATTTTTCTCTCCTCACATGACGTTCCCTAAACTGCTTTAGTTCATTTTTCTAAAACAAAAAAAGTCCCCCTCAGCCTGAAGCCGAATGGGGGACGTTATGCATCAACGCGAGAGCATGCCAACAAACTCTCCTATTTTATACCAAATCCAACCTAGCGCTTCATCAACCTGGGTAACTTGGCCGGAAATATGCGCCGTGGATGCGAGATTCAAGGTACCATCGATCACGATTAAGTTTCCTGTTACATCGCCTTCCACCTGCAATTTACCTCGCTGCACAACCAGATCGCCTTTCACCGTACGCCCCTGCGGAACAGTAACCGTATCTCCCTGAATAACAACATCTTGAAGATCATTGCCTTTGACCATCAGATTCGTATCATCATTCCACATGGACATGAAACTTCCAAACATAACCGTTGCAAAAACAACAGCTACCGAAACAGCCGGATGCTTGCGTATCCAGTCCATCCAGGTATTTCTTTTCTTCATTTGTGGCAGTCCGCTCATAATCTGTGCCGTTAATGTATCCGATACCTTCACAGGAGGCAGCATTCTCACCATCGCATCCGTTTTCTCCAATTGCTTGAACAAAGCATGACAGGCCTGGCAAGAAATCAAATGCTCCTTCAATCGCTGAGAATCCGATCTTTGCAAATCACCGTCGAGGTATTCATGTATGAGCGGGAGGGCTTCTTTACATTGCATCATTCAGCCACCCCTTTCTTAGACTTTTGCATGTTGTGGTATACCATACGTTTGGATTTCAAATATGTTTCACAATGGAACAGGATTTGTGTTGGCATCTTGCTCCTCCTGCTCTAATCGTTTCCGCAAGTACTCACGGCCGCGATGCACCCGGGTTTTAATTGTTGTGACGGGCATCTCCAGCACATCCGATATCTCTTGCAGCGACATATCCTGCAGGTAGCGCAAGATGACTACTGATTTATATTTTTCGGGCAGCGAATTGATGGCTCTACGAATCTGTTCCTGTGTCTCAGAAACAATCACTTGCTTCTCGGGCGTGTCCTCGTGACTCGGAAGCATAGCATAATAATCATTGCCTTCCCCATCCGACATTTCGGCATCAAGGGAATACGTATTTTTTCTGCGGCGCAGTTTATCTATACATAGATTCGTTCCTATTCGGAAAATCCACGTCGAAAACTTCTGATTCTCATCATAACGATGCAGATTCGTATACACGCGCAGGAAAGTTTCCTGTACGGCATCCTCAGCCTCTTGTTTGTTATTTAACATACGGTATGCCAAATGGAAAATCTTGTCCTTATAGAGCTCTACAAGCTCTGCAAAAGCATTTCGATCCCCATTCCTGGCTAACTTGGCCAGACGTGCTTCTACAAAATTCAATTCGATTTCCTCCGGCTTCTCGACAATTCGATTAAGTCTCTCTGATACATACGCAGCAAGTCACGTTTTGTTTTCAGAAATAAGGATGCCACCCAGAATTAAACCCATTCCTAACCATTGTAACCCATTCACAGGCTCTCCAATAATTAAATATGCGGCAATGATCGCAACAGGGAGTTCGGCAGATCCCAGCATAGCTGCAAGGGTCCCCCCGATACGCGGAATTCCTATATTGAACGCCACAGTCGGCACGACTTGCCCTAAGAAACCCAGGAGCAGCCCCCACAACAGCAGCATACTACCATTCTCATGCACGAAAACTGTCGGAGGATACAATATATACATGACGGGCATAGCCGCGGTAAGCATAATAGCGGAATTCATTAGAGGAGGCAGAGGACTGACCACATGTCCGGTAAAAAAGAGAAACACACTGTATGTCAAAGCTGACAGCAGACCATAAACCAGACCCAGCAGACTGAGATGCTCCCAGTTCGTATCCAGAACGTTAACCGCAAGCAAAGTACCTACCAGAATAAATACGATGGCCAAGCTTTCAGCTTTCCTTGGGAGTCTCCGCTTTAAGATACAATCCATAGCAATCGTCATCCACGTAAATTGGAATAAAAGAACGATAGATAGAGAAGCATTCAATTCTTGCAAGGCGATATTATAAAAGACTGTCGTTAAAGATAATCCAAAAATACCGATCAAGCCCAGTTTCACCCAAGGCCCCTTGAACGGATTGACCCATGATTTCTTGTTAAATAGGATTAGCAGCCAGACAAGTAAAGTTCCCATTGTCATCTGAGCTGGTGTAATCTGTCCATCCGTAAACCCTGAATCGTAGGCCATCTTAATAAAAGATGACAGCAAGCCGTAGCTCGATGCTCCCACAATTACAAGGACCATAGCTAACCATCGCCCCATGTTGGTTTACAACTCCTGTCTATGGGCACCAAGCGTAAGTACAGGAAAAGCCGAGCTGCCAACGATTGACGTGGCCCTCGACTTTATCATCCTGTCTTATCTTTCATGCACTAAGTTGTCGATCAGCCTGTATTTCTAAGTCCAGCTGCTATGCCGTTAATGGTGAGCAATACTTCACGCAGCAAAATCGCGTCATCCTCATTATTATCCCTAAGTGCCCGAAGCTCCGTCAGCAGTTCAACCTGCATATAGCTTAATGGATCTACATAAGGATTACGAAGACGGATAGACTCCTGAATGACAGGCACGTTATCAAGAATTTCTTGTTGCCCTGTGATCTCTAATATAATGGCGGAAGTAAGCTCATATTCTTCCCTGATAAGGTTGAAGATACGCTCAGCAATCGCTGATTCCTTCACTAGATTGCCGTATTCTTTGGCGATTTGAAGATCTGCTTTGGCAAGCGCCATCTGCAGATTGTCAATCATCGAGCGGAAGAAGGACCAGTCCTCGTACATTTCTTTCAATGTTTCGAGATTAGCTGCATTTCCTTGATAGAAGCTTTGGAGACCTGTACCTGCCGCATACCAAGCCGGGAGCAAATAACGCGTTTGCGTCCATGAGAATACCCAAGGAATTGCGCGCAAATCTTCGAACTTATCACTATTTTTACGCTTGGAAGGACGCGAGCCGATATTCAATTCGCCAATTTCCGGGAGCGGTGTCGATTCTTTGAAGAAAGTTAAGAAATCTTCATCGCGGAAAATAAGATCCTGATATTTCGTCTGCGCTTCTTCGGAAATACCACGCATAATCGATTCCCACTTCTCTTCCAGTGGGTGTCTCTGAGGCGAACGCGATAATTTGGATGCTGTAATCAACGCGAAAGTCGCCTGCTCCAAGCTGCGGTAAGCAATCCCTTGCAGGGAATAGCGGGAAGATAACACTTCGCCTTGCTCCGTAATCTTAATGCCGCCACCCAACGTTTCGACCGGCTGCGCCAAAATGCTGCGGTTAAGAGGCATACCCCCGCGGCCTAGCGCTCCTCCACGGCCGTGGAAGAACTTGAGCTTCACACCGAACTTCTTGGCAGCTTCCGTAATATCCTGAAGCGCCATGCGCAGTTCCCAGTTCGCTGTAATCACGCCGCCGTCTTTGTTGCTATCCGAGTAGCCTAACATGATTTCATGCAGTTGCGTCTCTGGATCCAAACTGCCTCTGTAAGCTGGGATAGCTAACAAAGTGCTCATGATGCCAGGGGCTGCATGCAAATCATCAATCGTTTCGAACAATGGAACAGATTGCAATGTGCTTGTCACACCACCATCGCTCTCTTGACGATATAAACCAGCCTCTTTGGAGAAAACAACCACTTCCAACAAGTCGCTGGCTCCTTGCGTCATACTGATCAGGTAGCTATTGATACAGTTGCGCCCGAATTCCTGCTGTGCTTTGCCTATCGTACGGTAAACGTCCAAACACTCCTGAGTACCCTCGGAGTAATTCAAGTACGTCGATGTGATCGGTCTAGGATCGTTCAGCACATCTGTCAGAAGACGGATCTTCTCTTCTTCTGAGAGCTTGCTGTAGTCGCTGGTAATGCCCATTTTGGCCATGACCTCAGTCATTGCATTTTCGTGATCCTTGCTATGCTGTCTGATATCAAGAGCTGCTAAGTGGAAGCCAAACAATTCAACCTGACGGATCAGTTTCTTCGTATATTTATCTGCTACATAGTCCGCGAAATGCGTTCTCAAACTAGCATCAATGATTTTAAGATCAGCAATAAACTCTTCTGGATTGTTGTACTTCTGGCTTGCTGGAACGTTCGGGTTGCCTGTATTATGCACCTTTTCAATCATGTAAGTCGTCTTAATGCGGTAAGGCTCCTTCTCATTACGCCAAACGTCCTGCACATTCCCCAATGCTTCGCGGTCACATTGAATAGAATCAATAAGTGCATCGCTCACGTTCACGATGTTCTTACTGAAACTCATATGCTCAAGAGCAGCTTTAAGTACTTCCTCATATTTCTGCAATGCTAATTGACGATGCAAACCTAATGTCTCCCACGTTACATTTGCTCTAACAGAAGGATTACCATCGCGGTCTCCGCCAATCCAAGAACCGAACTTCAAGAACGAAGGCACATGCCAAGTATCTTGCGGATAATATTTATTCAAACAGCGCTCAAGTTCATGATAAATCTCCGGAAGGACATCAAACAAGGTTTCGTCAAAATAGTACAAACCATTGCGAACCTCATCGATTACTGTCGGCTTCCGATCACGCAACTCGTCCGTCTGCCATAGGTTCAGAACCTCTCCAAGCAGCTTTTCACGCAATTGTTCACGCTCACGGTAAGTCAACATAGGGTTGTCTAGCTTCATCATTCCGTCTGAAATACGCAAATTAATATCAAGTACCGCTCTGCGCATTGCCTCAGTTGGATGGGCTGTCATTACCAGCTCCAATGAGATCGCTTTAAGTATCTCTTGCACCTCTTCGAAAGGAATATGATTGTTTTTCAGTTCTTGGACAATGCTCTCAATGGAACCAGGTTGAACATTTTCTCCTGAAGAACGCTCATAATCTCTTTTGCGGCGAATTCGATGGTTTTGCTCCGCAATGTTAACAAGTTGAAAATAGATAGCGAATGCCCGAATGACTTGATGACGAATCTCAGGATCTAAGGAAGAAATCGTCTTCTTGAATTCATCATAGATCTCAATGACATAGTGTGCTCTTAAAGACTTACTCATCTCACGAATTTTCTCGACTACATCAAGTAAACTATTCCCGCCTTGATGTACCAGAACTTCACCTAGGATGTGCCCCAAGAAGCGTACGTCCCTGCGCAGCAGGTTATTCGTGGCTTGCTTCTGTTGGCCAATTACATTCTCTAACATAACTCTCCACCTCATCTATTCACTATGTTGCATTAATGCTTCTCTCTATAAAAGCTAGACGCTAGAAAAACTCATTTCAGAATATTTTACCACATTCCGCCCGCTGCATATAGTCTTTATAGAAAAAAAGCAGAGATTTAGCCGTGGTAATTTATGTCTTATTCAATCGCGCAAGCCCCTCTATCTTTCCCCAGATAAAAGAAAAAGACCACCCGAAGGTGATCTCATTTCTGTTAAGCGGGCGGCGGGAATCGAACCCGCGCGATCAGCTTGGAAGGCTGAAGTTCTACCATTAAACTACGCCCGCGTAGTTAATAAAGATCGGGACGACACGATTTGAACATGCGACCCCCTGCTCCCAAAGCAGGTGCTCTACCAAGCTGAGCTACGTCCCGAAAGTTTATGTAGTTCTAAAAAAAATGGCGCGCCCTGAGAGATTCGAACTCCCGACCTTTTGATTCGTAGTCAAATACTCTATCCAGCTGAGCTAAGGGCGCTTACTTTATGGAGCGGAAGACGGGGATCGAACCCGCGACCCTCGCCTTGGCAAGGCGATGCTCTACCGCTGAGCCACTTCCGCAGGGTACCTCACGAAGTATGAATACTTCTGAGGATTTAATGCGCGTAGAGGGACTTGAACCCCCACGGTCACCCGCTAGATCCTAAGTCTAGTGCGTCTGCCAATTCCGCCATACGCGCATGTTGTAAATAAGGCAAATGGTGAGTCATGTAGGATTCGAACCTACGACACCCTGATTAAAAGTCAGGTGCTCTACCAACTGAGCTAATGACTCATAAGAAGATACTGGGGATCAAGGATTTGAACCTTGGCATGACGGAGTCAAAGTCCGTTGCCTTACCGCTTGGCTAATCCCCAATGTGAGACATGCCGTCGAGAGGACTTGAACCCCCAACCTACTGATTACAAGTCAGTTGCTCTACCAGTTGAGCTACAACGGCTTATGAAGTTAATGGTGGAGGCTGACGGGATCGAACCGCCGACCCTCTGCTTGTAAGGCAGATGCTCTCCCAGCTGAGCTAAGCCTCCATTGAACTTAATAAAAATGGTGACCCGTAGGGGACTCGAACCCCTGTTACCTCCGTGAAAGGGAGGTGTCTTAACCACTTGACCAACGGGCCGTAAAGAAAATTACTGGAGCTTCCAACCGGAATCGAACCGGTGACCTCATCCTTACCATGGATGCACTCTACCGACTGAGCTATGGAAGCAATGGCTCCCCGAACAGGACTCGAACCTGTGACAACTCGATTAACAGTCGAGTGCTCTACCAACTGAGCTATCAGGGAAAACTGCTTGGCAACGTTCTACTCTCCCAGAACCCTGCGGTTCAAGTACCATCGACGCTGGAGGGCTTAACGGTCGTGTTCGAGATGGGAACGCGTGGGTCCCCTCCGCCATCATCACCAAACAGTCAAAGCGTGGTTTGCGCCTTGAAAACTAGATACGAAACGTGCGTAAAGTTAGATGTTCTTAGGATTTCTGGGTCCCAATCAAGTACTCGGAATTCGCTACAAAGCTTTTCTTCACTTGGTTGGGATTAGTTTGGTTAAGCCCTCGACCGATTAGTATTCGTCAGCTGCATACGTTGCCGCACTTCCACCTCGAACCTATCAACCTCGTCGTCTACAAGGGGTCTTACATACTGGGAAATCTCATCTTGAGGGGGGCTTCGCGCTTAGATGCTTTCAGCGCTTATCCCCTCCGTACATAGCTACCCAGCTATGCCTCTGGCGAGACAACTGGTACACCAGCGGTACGTCCATCCCGGTCCTCTCGTACTAAGGACAGCTCCTCTCAAATTTCCTACGCCCGCGACAGATAGGGACCGAACTGTCTCACGACGTTCTGAACCCAGCTCGCGTACCGCTTTAATGGGCGAACAGCCCAACCCTTGGGACCTACTTCAGCCCCAGGATGCGATGAGCCGACATCGAGGTGCCAAACCTCCCCGTCGATGTGGACTCTTGGGGGAGATAAGCCTGTTATCCCCAGGGTAGCTTTTATCCGTTGAGCGATGGCCCTTCCATTCGGTACCACCGGATCACTAAGTCCGACTTTCGTCCCTGCTCGACTTGTAGGTCTCGCAGTCAAGCTCCCTTATGCCTTTGCACTCTGCGAATGATTTCCAACCATTCTGAGGGAACCTTTAAACGCCTCCGTTACATTTTAGGAGGCGACCGCCCCAGTCAAACTGCCCACCTGACACTGTCCCCATACCGGATCACGGTACCAGGTTAGAACTCCGATACGATCAGGGTGGTATCCCAACGGCGCCTCCACCCAAGCTGGCGCTCAGGCTTCAAAGGCTCCCACCTATCCTGTACAGATCGTACCAAAGTCCAATATCAAGCTGCAGTAAAGCTCCATGGGGTCTTTCCGTCTTGTCGCGGGTAACCTGCATCTTCACAGGTATTAAAATTTCACCGGATCTCTCGTTGAGACAGCGCCCAAGTCGTTACGCCATTCGTGCGGGTCAGAATTTACCTGACAAGGAATTTCGCTACCTTAGGACCGTTATAGTTACGGCCGCCGTTTACTGGGGCTTCAATTCATAGCTTCGGGTTGCCCCTAACCACTCCTCTTAACCTTCCAGCACCGGGCAGGCGTCAGCCCGTATACTTCGCCTTGCGGCTTCGCACAGACCTGTGTTTTTGCTAAACAGTCGCTTGGGCCTTTTCACTGCGGCCCCCTCGGGCTATTCACCCTACCGAGGCACCCCTTCTCCCGAAGTTACGGGGTCATTTTGCCGAGTTCCTTAACGAGAGTTCTTCCGCGCGCCTTAGAATTCTCTTCTCACCCACCTGTGTCGGTTTGCGGTACGGGCACCTTCGCCTGGCTAGAAGCTTTTCTTGGCAGTGTGAAATCATGACCTACGGTACTTAAAGTTTCCCTCCCCATCACAGCCCAGCCTTACGGTTAGCGGATTTGCCTACTAACCAGCCTCACTGCTTGGACAGACATCCATCAGTCTGCGTCACTATCCTTCTGCGTCACTCCATTGCTCATAACGGCTACGGTGGTACAGGAATTTCCACCTGTTGTCCATCGACTACGCCTTTCGGCCTCGCCTTAGGTCCCGACTTACCCTGAGCGGACGAGCCTTCCTCAGGAACCCTTAGGTTTTCGGCGGATCAGATTCTCACTGATCTTTTCGTTACTTATACCGGCATTCTCACTTGTATGCGCTCCACCTGTCCTTACGGTCAGAATTCAACGTACATACAACGCTCCCCTACCCATGCACAAAGTGCAAGCCATAGCTTCGGTGGCGTGTTTAGCCCCGTTACATTTTCGGCGCAGAGTCACTCGACCAGTGAGCTATTACGCACTCTTTCAATGGTGGCTGCTTCTAAGCCAACATCCTGGTTGTCTGTGCAACTCCACATCCTTTCCCACTTAACACACACTTGGGGACCTTAGCTGATGGTCTGGGCTGTTTCCCTTTTGACAATGGATCTTAGCACTCACTGTCTGACTCCCGGAATAAAGTTTGTGGCATTCAGAGTTTGACTGGACTTGGTAACCCTTGGCGGGCCCCGCACCCAATCAGTGCTTTACCTCCACAACTCATCTTCCGAGGCTAGCCCTAAAGCTATTTCGGGGAGAACCAGCTATCTCCGAGTTCGATTGGAATTTCTCCGCTACCCCCACCTCATCCCCGCATTTTTCAACATGCGTGGGTTCGGGCCTCCAGTGAGTGTTACCTCACCTTCACCCTGGACAGGGGTAGATCACACGGTTTCGGGTCTACGTCCACGTACTAAAGCGCCCTATTCAGACTCGCTTTCGCTGCGGCTCCGTCTCTTCGACTTAACCTCGCACGGGAACGTAACTCGCCGGTTCATTCTACAAAAGGCACGCCATCACCCATAAAGAGGGCTCTGACTTTTTGTAAGCACACGGTTTCAGGTTCTTTTTCACTCCGCTTCCGCGGTGCTTTTCACCTTTCCCTCACGGTACTGCTTCACTATCGGTCACTAGGGAGTATTTAGCCTTGGCAGATGGTCCTGCCGGATTCCGACGGGGTTTCACGTGACCCGCCGTACTCAGGATACCTCTAGGGATTTCGTTCGATTTGGGCTACAGGGCTTTTACCTTCTATGCCGGACCTTTCCAGATCACTTCGCCTATCGAACTAACCCCATATCGAGGTCCTACAACCCCAAGGAGCAAGCTCCTTGGTTTGGGCTATTCCGCTTTCGCTCGCCGCTACTGACGGAATCACTTTTGTTTTCTTTTCCTCCAGGTACTTAGATGTTTCAGTTCCCTGGGTATGCCTCCAATGCAGCTATGTATTCACTGCATGGTAACTGCGCATTACCACAGCTGGGTTCCCCCATTCGGACATCCCCGGATCAAAGCCTGCTTACGGCTCCCCGAGGCATTTCGTC
>NZ_CP091881.1:6770000-6832500 GCF_022163125.1 Paenibacillus sp. HWE-109
ATATACCACAGCGTCTAGGTACAATGCAAGTTTTATTTTCGAGAACTTTGAAGTTCTTGTCCAACAAAGGTCTTGCTTGTCCGCCTTTTCGAAGGGGCGAGTTATAAAATACCATAGAAAGAGAGGGTAAGTCAAGAACTAACCCTCTATTTTTTTTGAGCCTGATGATTGCGGTTTCTTGCATACTTGGATATTTCCTTTGGTGACGCTAAACGAGCATACATCCGAAAGATCACTTTATATCTGGATTCTATGGCACCTTTGATTTCTTGATCCATTCTTTTGTCATTAAGATCGAATAACATTTCATCTAATTCTTTGCGAAGCACGTAATCCAACTCTCTGCATTCCCGTTCATTGAACAAAAATCCGAGCATACATCCATCCAAACCCCTCTCGACTGTAGAGATTTATGGCACTACCAGTTTGGTATAAGGAAAAGGCAGGTACTAATGTTGCCCCCTCCCTACTGCTTTACTGTTATGCTCAGATTTTGCCATTTTTATGACAAGCTTCTGAAATAATTTTACAAATGAACCAACCAGTAGGTAAGCGTACTTTCAATAATCGCCGCAACCAGCAGTAATACAACAATAACCACAGCGAGGGGCTTGGTAAGCTGAAGCACTTTGATTAGTTCAGCTCGAGCTGTGCCCCCTTCTTTTACTGGAACAAAGAGTTGTATACCTGATTTCCAAACCAACATTCCTAATTTGATTCCATAAGCACAGGCCAACAAGATAACCGGTATTTCTATAATGCCATGAGGAAGAATACCTTTGAGGACAATAGAGAGCGTGCTTTCATTGGTCTGCAAGGAGAGTACGTATCCAAGGATCATACCATTGGCAACTAACATAAATAGCGGCAGCACACCAACAAATAGACCCAGAAATACGACTATGACAGATTTAATCGCATTATTTAGAAAAATGAAAATAAAGTACCACAGTTGCGGGTTTTCCTTATTGCTAAGAGATTGACTGATGGTTTTGAGCCCTTTCAATTGTCCATCTAAGAAATGTGAATACTGACTTGAATTCGACCAGCCCAAATAGAAACTGAATGCAAAGACTAGGACAACTACGATGAAATAATGTTTCATTTCTTTAAAATGTTGCAGCAATGGTTTGAATGTCATCTTCTATTTCCTCCAATTTCGGAAGCATAAGTACTGTGTACGAGCATACATTATTTAGTAAAGAGTATACAAGCCTTTCCCATGGGGAAAAGGTTTTACAAGGAGGTGCACGCTGCTCATGAATTATTTTTTCGTTGTTAATGCCCGGAAATTTAAACAATATGTATTTATAGCACTTGCCATCGTGTTCGCTGGCGCCATTGTTTATTCAGAACAAAGCAATGTGTCCGTTTTCTCAACTGCTGAACCATCCGCTATTTATAGCGTGCAAACAGAGAGAAAGGCTATTGCGCTTACTTTCGATATTTCTTGGGGAGACAAGCGAGCAGAGCCTATTCTGAAAATTTTAAGAGACAAAGGGGTGAAGGATGCCACATTTTTTCTTTCCTCGCCCTGGAGCAAGGATCACCCTGAGATCGTCGAGCAAATCAAGAAAAGCGGTTTCGAAATTGGCAGCCATGGGAATAAACACGATAACTACAGCACGCTTAGTGACGAAGAAATACGCAAACAAATCACCACAGCGCATGGAATTTTGACAGAATTAATCGGAAAAGAGCCGAATTTGATCCGACTGCCAAACGGGGATTTCGACAAACGTGTCCTGCGTATTGCAGATGATCTGGGCTATTCCGTGATTCAATGGGATACTGACTCTCAGGATTGGCTGAATAAAGGGGTAGATACGATTATCAATCGCGTTGTAACCAAAGCCCATCCTGGCGACATCGTCCTATTGCATGCCAGCGACTCCTCCCAACAAACACATGAAGCTTTGCCCGTCATCATCGATCAATTGAAATCCAAGGGTTACGAATTCGTTACTGTCAGCGAGTTAATCAAGCAAACGAAAGTAGAAACGACGCCCGTTGAAGACCGTGCCATGAAGCAAATCCAGTAAAAGCGATAACAAATGCAATAAAAAAAAGAGCTAAGATTATTAGCTCTTTTTGTTTTCTAATATTTTATGTAAAATCAGGATTTGCCATGCATTGCATACAAGCAATGGGGCTAACATAAACAAGCTAGATGCTGCATTATCTAATTTCAGAGCTGGAACGGCTTCCAATACAGATACCGCGCACATAAAGAACAAGGTCGGAATGAACGCATTGCGGTTCGTTAATCTAACTTTCCAATAAGCAACTCCTAACGAAATAAGTAGAATAATAACAGGCAAGACTATATAACTAAAGACAGTGCCCGTCCCTTCAAAATTCGTCATTCGGAGGTACACCAGGTCAAATAATACGACAATCACAATAGCTAGCTGCAATAAATCCCAGACTGTCTTGGATTTGATAATGCCCGCGACAATAAACCTTACGATCAAGTAGGCAAAAAAGCCCATTTGACTCAAGACACTGATTGTCGCCCCGCCCAGCAGCATATTTAACACATTAAAACCAACAGCTGATAACCCCATGACCGAAAATTCTTTGTCGGAATATTGTAAAATGAGACCAATACCTATAGATACAATGATTCCTAATAGTAGTGTTGTCCAAAATAAGTGAAACCATTTACGCAACGTCAAGATCATTACCTCCACACTTCAACTCTAATTGTTAATTGTACCAACGTTTGAGATAAAAAGCCAATGAAACTGCCTAATAATATGTCCCTAACCACACATACTAACAATATTAAGCTAGGGAAGGGAGCATGCTTTTATGATTATTAGCAGGTTAAGAAAATTGCAGGTCTTGCCGTTCATTTCAATCGCTTTGCTTCTCTCATCGTGTGGGTCTGATAATTCATCACAAGGTCAATCGCAAGCTAATACGTACAAAGAACAGAAGACCATGGTGCTTGATATTTTGAAATCGGACGATGGTAAAAAGGCGATCAGCGCAGCCAACCGCAGCATTATGAATGGCGACGTAGGCGCCAATGGCATAGCCGGTCAGTCACAGATCAAACTGCTTTCGGCCAATGAGTCCTTACAGCTGCAAATGGCCGTCAAGGACGTCCTGACAGCCAAGGAAAATAATATGTTCCTTACGGACATGATGAAGGATCCCCAGTTCGCTGGCGATTTCGCCAAAGCGATTCAGAAGGAAACCAAACAGATGTTCAAGGAGCTGTTAAAAGACCCTGAATATCAAAAATCACTCGTAGAAGTGATGAAGAATCCGGATTACGAGAAAATGGTTCTTGATGTCATGAAGACAGCTTCCTACCGCCAACAAATGATGACGGTGATGGAAGAATCAATTCAGAGCCCTCTTTTCCGAGCACATATGGTAGAACTTCTTAAATCCGCCATTGCGCAGCAAAGTAAAGCCGAACAAATGCCAACCGCCAAAAGCGCCGAAAAGAAATCAAGCGGCGGCGGCAAAGGCAGTGATGATGCGCAAAAAGATGAGAAAAGTCAATCCGATTCTGGCGACACGGAGCAGCAGGCTGACAAGAAGAAGAAAAAAGATTCAGGCTCCTCCGATTCTCAATAAAAAAAAGGGCATCCGGATCATCTCCGAATGCCCTTTATTCTATTTTTCCAGTTTGCTGATGATATTCGCGGCCATTTCCAGGTATAGCTGACCTGTTTTGGAATCCTGCTTGTACACGGAAGGCGAGTAATCAATCTCGGAAATATGATTATCAGGTGCTCCTAGTGGAATTTGCGCCAACAGCTCACTATGCAGATCTTCAGCAAGTTTCGCTCCGCCGCCTTTACCAAACACATAATCCTTCGTTCCATCCTTACTCTCATAGTAAGACATATTTTCGACGATCCCCAGAATTTCGTGATTCGTCTGAACAGCCATAGCCCCCGCTCTCGCGGCTACAAAGGCGGCTGTTGCGTGAGGAGTCGTTACGATAACTTCTTTGCTTTGAGGGATCAGTTGATGCACATCGAGTGCCACATCGCCTGTACCTGGCGGCAAATCAAGCAGGATGTACTCTACATCCCCCCAGCTGACTTCATTGAAGAAGTTGCGCAGCATTTTGCCAAGCATAGGTCCGCGCCAAATGACAGGGGCATTATCCTGCACGAAGAAACCCATTGAAATGACTTTAACACCAAATTTCTCAACCGGTATAATGACGTTCTCGACAAGCTTGGGCTGTTCCTCAATCCCCATCATATCCGGAATGCTGAAACCATATATGTCCGCATCTATGATGCCTACCTTCTTACCTTGCCGCGCTAAGGCAACGGCCAAATTCACGGTTACTGTCGATTTCCCTACCCCGCCTTTACCACTCGCAATGGCAATAAACTCAACCGTAGAAGCTTCTCCCAAAATAGGCTGATCTATCGGTGGTTGTACAGGTTGATTTGGTTTCGACTCTGTTGAAGGGGTCGGAGCCTGATTATTGGTGATTTGATTGCGTTCATAATCCGTCATTAGTCTAAATCTGATATGTACTTGGGCTACACCCAATTTCTCAAGTGTCTGCCCTATATAGGATTTGGCTTTTTCTTTATAAGCCTCATCTTCTGACGTAACAATCAAGCTCAAAGATACATTCTCGCCATTAAACAAGATATCTCTAACCAAATTAAGTTCAACAACACTTTTGTTATAAAAAGGTTCCGCAAGAGGTTTCAACGCTTCTAATAGCTGTTCCTTCGTTATCATAGCCACACCACACCTTTATTCAGACATCGTATTTGTGGCTTTCATTATATCACATTCTGATTAGGAACCCACTTTTTCTCCAGCAAAATATCGCAATACCCCTTGATAAATGGAAGCAGCGACCTTCTTCTGATATTTCTCGTCAGCCAGTAATCTCGCTTCTTCCGGATTGGAAAGAAATCCCACTTCAACTAGCGCGCTTGGAATTTTCAGCGTTTTTAATAAGTACACCGTCTTGTCCGCCAGCTTGGCGACACGATCCGTGTTTTCTAGATTTCGCTTCAATTCAAGCTGAATGAGCGAGGCTAAGTTGGGGTTATTGGGATTGTTCGCATAGTAGAACGTTTGTGCGCCTTTCCATCTGGGCGAGGGAATACTGTTCAAATGGACGCTCAGGAACATGTCCGCGTTCTTCTCATTGATCATATCAGCGCGATTATGAAGATCTTCCGTCTTTCTCTTGCTATATCCTTTGGTCCCTGGTTCAGCCAAATCCATATCCGTCTCTCTGGTCATCACAACCAGCGCTCCTGCCTGCTGCAGATAATCGCGCAGCTGCAATGTGATGGCCAAATTAATATCCTTCTCGATAACCCCATCTTTACTCGAAGCACCACCATCCGGACCTCCATGCCCCGCATCCAGGGCAATCGTTTTGCCCGACAAAGGCAAGTTCCACTCTGACCACGTTTTCGTTGCCGGCAGCTCATAGGCATAAATGAATACGACCAGAGCGACCAACAAGGTCGAAAGGACAAGCTTAAGACTACTGTTAAAAGTCAGCCAAACGACCAACCTCTTCTTTCTTTTGCGCATAAAAAATCCACCTCTGTTCCCCATAGACTCTGTATCATCTATATGGGACAGGGTGGACAAATATACCTCGCTTACACCTGAGCAGAAATATCGTCAGACTTCGTTTCTCCAAAATCCAGTTCAAAAATTATTTGTGAAGTCCACATTCTGTTTTCTCAATACTTGCCCATCGCCCCGCACGCGGATCTTCACCCTCAGCAACAGGACGCGTACAGTGTGTGCAACCGATGCTTGGGAAATTGCGATCATGTAATGGATTATAGATAACATTATTCTCACGAATGTAATTCCATACGTCTTCCGTAGTCCAGCTAGCTAATGGATTGAATTTGATCAGACCAAATTTCACGTCATACTCCACTTTCTTGGCGTTGGCACGAGTTGGTGCCTGATCACGGCGAATACCAGTAATCCAGGCGTCATAATTTTTGAGAATATCCGTTAGCGGATCCACTTTACGTATATTACAGCATTGGTTTGCATCTGTTTTCCAAAGCTCATCGCCGAATTTCTCCGCTTGCTCCTCAAGCGTTAATTTAGGCAGTACTTGCACGAATTTAGTCCCGTAATGCTTCTCTAAACGATCTCTGGTTTCATAAGTTTCATCAAAATGAACGTTCGTATCCAAGTAGAAAATATCTACATTGGGACTGATTTTTTGCAGCATATCCACAAGCACAACATCTTCAGCGCCGAAGCTGCAAGCAAGTGTCAAACTTGAAAAAGTATCTACGGCTAATCTCAAAATAGCTTCCGGTGACTGATTTTCGAATTCTTCCGCAGCTTTCGATACAAAGGCTTCCTTTTCAAAAAGATTCATGTTATAACCTCCATGTTTTAATCCCGAGTGATATCGTATGATTTATAAGTTAATTATAGCTGAGTTCTTTCTGCTGTCAATGACTTTTTATCATTTTGGTATAAACTTCACAATAATCAGTGAAAACGTACAATCTAGACAGGAATTTCAGACAAAAAGAAAAACCTTTCCAGCATAATGCCAGAAAGGTTCTCTTGAGCGCCATAAGCGCAGTTTCTTAACGTTTGGAGAATTGAGGAGCGCGACGAGCGGCTTTCAATCCATATTTTTTACGCTCTTTCATACGGGAATCACGTGTTAAGAATCCTGCTTTTTTCAAGGATCCACGGTATTCCGGATCAGCTTTCAGCAATGCACGGGAAATCCCGTGACGAATTGCGCCAGCTTGTCCGCTGATTCCGCCGCCATTTGCAAGTACTAGAACATCGTATTTACCGACAGTTTCAGTAAGTGCCAATGGTTGTTTAACGATCAGCTTCAAAGTTTCTAGACCGAAATACTCATCTAGATCACGTTTATTGATAATGATACGTCCTTCACCCGGTATTAAACGCACGCGCGCTACCGAATGTTTACGACGACCCGTTCCATAATATTGAACTTGTGCCACGAAACGTTCCTCCTTATATTAACCGCGAAGATTCCAGACTTCTGGTAGTTGTGCTTGGTGCGGATGCTCTTCTCCACCGTAGACTTTAAGCTTAGTTTTCAAGCTGTCGCCAAGACGGTTCTTAGGTAGCATACCATGTACTGCAAATTCAATCATGCGATCAGGCTTGCTGTTAAGCAAATCCTGAGCTGTAGTCACTTTCAAACCACCTTGGTATAGGGAGTGACGGTAGTACAATTTGTTTTGCATTTTCTTACCAGTTAGCTTGATTTGTGAAGCATTGATAACAATAACAAAATCGCCAGTATCTACGTGTGGAGTGAACTCCGGTTTGTGCTTACCGCGGATAATGCTAGCAACTTCACTTGCAAGACGGCCAAGTGTTTGGCCTGCAGCGTCAACGATAAACCATTTACGCTCTACTTCATTTGGCTTAGCCATATATGTGGTGCGCATGCTTAATCCTCCTAAAAATATATCTCAATAACATCGTTATCATAGTTAACTTACATTCGTGATGGATGGTTTCAATGGCTGTTAAGGATCAGGGGCTGTGGGGTAGCCGATCACGAAACGCCAAGTTATATTTTACACGAAAGATCGTTAAGAATCAAGTAGTATTTGAGGCTTTTTAATACTCGACTTTCCATAAGGTTAATCCCATGGCCTCGGCCGTAGGGCCCGCCTCTGCGCGGTCCTGGGCTTCGAGAATTCGCTGCATATCGCTGCTGGGTCTCTTACCCTCACCGATCTGAATCAGCGTCCCTGCGATGATCCTAACCATGTTATACAGGAAGCCATTGCCCGTCACTATTAAACGGATTCTGCCAACCTTGCCTGTTGCTGACAACTCATCGGTTTCTGTCTCCATTCGAACCTCATAGAGAGTTCTCACCTTAACTTCCTTATCCGTTCTCACCGTACAAAACGAAGTGAAATCATGCTCTCCTAGCAAACAAGGGAGCGCCTCTCTCATGGCTTCCACATTTAAATGCGTAGGGTGATGGTATTCATAGTTGCGGTGAAAGACATCAGGGAAGCGCGCCGAGCGAATCGTATAGCAGTAAGTCTTGCGCTTCGCGGCTTTGCGAGAATGAAAGGAAGGAGGGACTTCTTCCGCGGTATGTGCAACAATATCCCTGGGTAGTCTAGCATTAAGAGCTAAACACCACCGTTCCACGGGTATCTTGGAGTTCGTGGTGAAATTAATAACTTGAGCTTTCGCGTGTACACCGGCATCTGTACGCCCAGACGAGATGACTTTCACCGTCTCACCTGTCAACAACAGAACAGCTTGTTCTAACCGATACTGAATCGTGTCTGCCCTGGGTTGAATCTGATAGCCAGAATAAGCCGTACCATCATAACTAATGGTAAAACGTAGATTTCTCAAGGCTTGTTCCTCCATGAGTCATCCTTCCCATCTCCGTGTTTAGCCTAAACTAAACTCAGCCTAGAGAGAGCGGGCATAGACTGCAAAAAAAGGGCTTCACCAGAATCGAAGTCGATTCCGTCCACCCTTTCCCATCCGTTTTATGCGCGATCTACTAACTCTAGGTAAACCATTGGTGCTGCGTCACCGCGGCGTGGACCCAGTTTAAGGATACGCGTGTATCCACCTGGACGCTCGGAGTAACGAGGTGCCAAATCGGAGAACAGTTTTTGAATCGCATCTTGATTCTCGTTTGCAGCTTCTCTACGAACAAAAGCAGCTACCTGACGGCGTGCGTGCAGATCTCCGCGTTTCGCAAGAGTGATTAACTTCTCAGCGATAGAACGAAGTTCTTTTGCTTTTGCTTCTGTAGTTTGAATGCGTTCATGTATGAACAGATCTGTTACCAGATCACGGAATAATGCTTTACGATTACTGGAATCGCGGTTCAACTTCCTGTAGTTCATTGAATTAACCTCCTTCTGACAAGACTATTCCTCGGTACGAAGACCCAAACCAAGCTCTTCGAGCTTTTCTTGAACTTCTTCAAGCGATTTGCGACCTAAGTTCCGAACTTTCATCATGTCTTCTTCTGTTTTGGTAATAAGCTCTTGTACGGTGTTAATCCCTGCGCGCTTGAGGCAGTTATAAGAACGAACGGATAGATCAAGTTCTTCGATAGTCATCTCTAGAACTTTCTCTTTCTTATCTTCTTCTTTCTCCACCATAATCTCAGCGTCCTTGGCTTCATCCGTCAAACCGACGAACAAGTTCAAATGTTCCGTTAAGATTTTGGCACCCAAGCTCACTGCTTCTTCTGGTCGAATACTTCCATCGGTCCACACTTCGAGGGTCAACTTATCATAGTTAGTCACTTGGCCGACGCGAGTATTCTCAATACTGTAGTTTACTCGGGTAATAGGCGTGTAGATCGAATCAATCGGAATTACACCAATTGGTTGCTCTTCATGCTTATTTTTGTCCGATTGGACATAACCGCGACCTCTGCCCGCATGAATCCTCATATGAAGACGCGCGTCTGGAGATAAGGTAGCAATATGCAGATCCGGGTTAAGGATCTCCACATCGCTATCACCGCGAATATCAGCCGCCGTGATGTTGCCTTCTCCTTCAGCATCAATTTCAAGCACTTTCTCCTCATCGGAGTGAATTTTCAACGAAAGACCTTTCAGGTTGAGGATAATTTCCGTTACATCCTCAAGCACGCCAGGAATCGTTGAAAACTCATGCAAAACGCCATCGATTTGGACAGAGGTTACTGCTGCCCCGGGTAAAGAGGACAGTAAGATACGACGTAGTGAGTTACCTAAGGTTGTACCATAGCCACGTTCCAACGGCTCAATGATAAATCTACCATAAGCGCCATCTTCACTTAATGCTACAGTTTCTATTTTTGGCTTTTCGATTTCGATCATGAAATGTACCCTCCATTCAATACGTCGTTTCCCTCTGGATACTTCGCTTCAAAATTCTATAGTATGCCTATCCTTCCAACCATTATTCACGATTTTAGGATAATTATACTACAAAGTGATCCTGAATTATACGCGACGACGTTTTGGAGGACGGCAGCCATTATGAGGAACCGGAGTCACGTCTTTAATCAGGTTTACTTCAAGACCTGCTGCTTGCAAAGAGCGGATTGCTGCTTCACGGCCAGCTCCTGGTCCTTTAACCATAACTTCAACAGTTTTCAAGCCATGCTCCATAGCTGCTTTAGCTGCTTTTTCAGCTGCCATTTGCGCTGCGTAAGGAGTACTTTTACGGGAACCTTTGAATCCAAGGTTTCCTGAACTTGCCCAAGAAATTGCGTTACCATGCGGATCCGTGATCGTTACGATCGTGTTGTTAAATGTTGAACGGATGTGTGCCACACCAGTCTCAATATTTTTCCGGTCACGACGTTTCGTACGGACGACTTTTTTAGGTTTTGCCATTAGCTCTAACCCCCTTTATTATTTCTTCTTATTAGCTACCGTACGACGAGGACCTTTACGTGTACGAGCATTAGTTTTAGTACGTTGTCCACGAACAGGAAGACCACGGCGGTGACGAAGACCACGGTAGGATCCGATTTCGATAAGACGTTTGATGTTTAGGGAAATTTCGCGGCGAAGGTCGCCTTCTACTTTAAGGGTTTTGTCGATTACATCACGGATTTTGCTCACTTCATCTTCCGTAAGGTCGCGAACGCGAGTACTGCCGTCGATACCTGTCGAAGCGATAATTTTCTGAGCAGTTGTAGTGCCGATACCGAAAATGTAAGTCAACGCGATTACAACTCGTTTGTCACGAGGTAAGTCAACTCCAGCTAAACGTGCCATCTACAGATTGCACCTCCTTTTAACCTTGTTTTTGTTTATGCTTAGGATTTTCACAAATTACCATTACATTACCTTTACGGCGAATAACTTTGCATTTCTCGCAAATCGGTTTTACTGACGGTCTTACCTTCATTTTAAGCCCTCCTTTAAGATTTCTTCAAGAAATCTTGCAATCGTAAGCACCATGTTGCGTTTTCGTTAGAAAACTTGCTTCGTAAGCATACGCCTTGAGAGAGTAACTTACATCTAAGCCGAACATTTATTTAAAACGGTAGGTTATACGGCCTCGTGTTAAATCATAAGGCGATAATTCTACGGTAACCTTATCTCCAGGCAAAATGCGGATAAAATGCATTCTGATTTTTCCGGATACATGGGCTAGGATTTTATGACCATTTTCCAATTCAACTTTAAACATTGCATTCGGAAGAGGTTCAATCACTGTACCTTCTACTTCAATTACATCTTCTTTGGCCACAGTCATTCTCCTTTCTCTTGTGCTTCATCTTGCATAAGTTCAACGAATTTGGCAATTGCGAAGCGCAACTTCCCATTAGTAACACGACCTGTTTCCCTAATGCTGGACTCCACTTCGCTGCTAATCGTTTCTTGTAATTGAAGATGATTCAGGTTCTTCTTCTTTGGTTGATCGAACTTGCGATGATAGCCGTCTGCAAGCCAGACGAAACGCTCATCTACAATGCCAATCACGACCGCATATTCTCCGGGATCTCTACCGCGAAGCACCTTTACGATTTGACCCACTTTGGGAATCAACCTATCCACACATCATCACCTACGATCTAGGCAAAGTTAATATTTCATAACCGGCTGCCGTAATTGCAATCGTATGTTCAAAATGAGCACACAGCGTACGGTCCGAAGTGACAACCGTCCAATCGTCTTCGAGTGTTTGGACATATCTTTCGCCAACAACCACCATGGGTTCAATGGCTAGGACCATGCCTGGTTTGAGACGAGGTCCTTTGTCAGGAACACCGTAGTTCGGAATTTGGGGTTCTTCGTGAAGATCCGTTCCGATACCGTGACCGACATACTCTATAACCACGGAGAAGCCTGCGTCTTCAATACAAGTTTGGATTGCATGCGACAACGTGTAGAGTCTAGTATCCGGTTTAGCCTCTGCTATGCCCCTGTATAGGGATTCTTCGGTCACGGCTAACAAACGTTTGGCCGTTTCTGAAATCTCTCCAACAGGATAAGTCCAAGCAGAATCTCCATGATAACCTTTATACTGAGCACCGATATCAATACTGATAATATCGCCCTCAACCAGCTTTCTTGGACCAGGAATACCATGAACTAATTCTTCGTTGACTGAAGCACAAATGCTTCCAGGAAAACCGTTATAGCCTTTAAAAGATGGAATCGCTCCCTGACTGCGAATGAATTCCTCTGCGATCTGATCAAGTTCTTTCGTTGTAATGTTCGGACGAATCGCCCTTGCCAATAAGCGGTGCGTTTCGGCTACGATACGACCAGCTTCTCGCATTAGGTCTAGTTCAACCTCGGACTTACAAATGATCATTACGCTAGACCTCGTAGCAGTGAGCTAATTTGTTCGGTTACCGCATGAATGTCTTGTTCCCCGTTAACCTCACGCAATAATTCCCTCTTTTGGTAGTAATCCAGCAGCGGAGCCGTTTTGTTGATATATTCATCCAAACGTGTTCCGACTTTCTCTTCCGTATCATCAGATCGTTGGTACAACTCACCTGAACATTTATCGCATACGCCATCTTGCTTTGGTGGGTTGAAGATTACATGATACGTAGCACCACAGGATTTACAAATTCTTCGGCCGGTTAGTCGAGCAAGCAAGAAACTGCGATCAACGGAAAGATTAATAACAATCTCAATCTTTTTACCCAAGGATTCAACGATTTCAGCAAGCGCATCTGCTTGAGCAACGGTTCTCGGGAACCCGTCAAGCAAGAAGCCTTTGTCGCAATCTGGTTGAGCAAGTCGCTCTCTCACAATACCGTTCGTGATTTCATCCGGAACTAGAAGTCCCTTATCCACATAACCTTTGGCTTCAACACCAAGTGGTGTTCCTTGGCTCATCGCCAAGCGAAAAGCATCTCCAGTTGAAATATGAGGAATTTGAAATTCATTAACGATTTTCTCTGCCTGCGTACCTTTGCCTGCACCAGGAGGCCCCATAAAAATTACGTTCAACTTTAAAACCTCCCATCGCACTCGGCATTACGAACAGCACAATAGGTGCCGATGTCGCATAACTTGCCCCATCAGAACCTATTAGCTATTTATTGATGAACCCTTTGTAATGCCGCTTAATCAATTGGCTCTCGATTTGTTTCATCGTCTCAAGACCAACGCCTACTACGATAAGTAAAGATGTACCACCAATCCGAACCGAACTAGGCAAACCTGCAAGTCCTCCGAATAACATCGGAAGGATCGAGATTGCTGAGAGAAACAGAGCTCCAGAAAGAGTAATTCTAGTCATTACACGAGTCAGATAAACAGAAGTTGTCTTACCAGGTCTAATACCAGGAATATAGCCACCATTTTTCTTCATCTGATCAGCCATTTGAACTGGATTAATTTGAACGAAGGTATAAAAGTAAGTGAACCCAATAATCAACAGTACATACAAGACAATCGCTAGTGGTGCAGTTTGGTTAATACTCAAGTTATTAATGATCCACTCTGCAACGACATTTCCTCTCCAGTAACTAGCAATGGTAGGGGGAAACATCAACAACGATAAGGCGAAGATGACTGGGATTACGCCAGCAGCATTCACTTTAAGTGGAATGTGCGTGGTTTGACCACCATACATTTTACGACCAACTACGCGTTTGGCATATTGTACAGGTATCTTGCGAACACCCTGTTGAACGAATATGACGCCGGCAATAATCAGTATGACAACCAAGGCAATAATGATCAGTTTCACGATATTCAGGAACAAAGCTCCTTCGGTCGCAAACAGTGATTTATAGATTTGCTGTATGCTTGTAGGAATCGCCGCGACGATACCTGCAAAGATGATAATGGAAATACCGTTGCCAATCCCATACTCCGTGATTTGCTCACCAAGCCACATCAAGAAAGCTGTTCCAGCTGTCAGTATAATAGCAATCATGGCAAAAGTAGTGAAGCCCGGATCAATCACGAGTCCGCTGTAAAGGCGGTTAAACCCAATGGAAAGACCGAAAGCTTGAATCACACCTAGCACAATCGTACCGTACCGAGTAACCTGTGTCATCTTCTTTCTTCCGACATCACCCTCTTTTGCCCACTGCGTGAAGCGCGGGATAACATCCATGGACAAAAGCTGAACGATGATAGAAGCTGTAATGTAAGGCATAATTCCCATCGCGAAGATGGAGAATTGGAAGAGCGCACCGCCGGAAAACGTGTTAAGCAAACCAAAGACATCGCTCTGATTCGCTTGGTCTTGAAGTTTCAGAACATCAGTGTTAATGTTCGGCACCGGAATGAACGCGCCTAAGCGGTAGACGATAAGCAAAATGAGCGTGAATAGAATTCTTCTCCGTAAATCTTCTACCTTGAAGATGTTGGCTATGGTACTGAACATTAAATCACCTCGGTTTGACCGCCGACAGCTTGGATTTTCTCAATCGCTGATTGAGAGAACTTATTCGCTTTAACGGTTAATTTTACTGTGATTTCACCGTTTCCTAAAATCTTGATGCCGTCTTTAGGAGCTTTAACAATACCAGCCTCCATTAGAACTTCTGGAGTAACTTCAGTACCAGCTGCGAAATTGTTCAAATCTTCAAGGTTCACGATTGCGTATTCCGTACGGAAACGATTCGTGAAACCACGTTTAGGTAAACGACGGTATAACGGGTTTTGTCCACCCTCGAAACCAGGACGAACGCCTCCACCGGAACGTGCGTTTTGACCTTTGTGTCCGCGAGTTGATGTTTTACCCATGCCGCTACTAGTACCACGTCCAACACGCTTGCGAGCTTTACGGGAACCAATAGCAGAACTTAGCTCATGTAACTTCATCGTTGCACACCTCCTCTAAATCTTAATATGTGTTACTATGCTTCGATTTCTTTAACTTCTACCAAATGGCTAACTTGATTAACCATGCCTCTGATTGCAGCATTATCTTGATGAAGAACAGTTTGGTGCAGCTTGCGCAGACCAAGTGTTTTCACAGTAACGCGTTGTGTCTCAGGGCGGCCAATCAGGCTGCGTTTTAGGGTAATTTGTAATTGTTTCGCCATGTTTACCCCTCCTAACCTAATAGCTCTTGAACTGTTTTGCCACGAAGCTTTGCAACTTCTTCCGCTTTTTTCAAGCGGCTCAAGCCTTCAAGCGTTGCGTTAACCATGTTCATGGAGTTCGATGAACCCAGGGATTTTGTCAAGATATCGCCGATACCAGCAAGTTCAAGTACTGCACGAACTGGTCCGCCTGCGATAACTCCAGTACCTTGGGAAGCTGGTTTCAACAGGACGCGTCCTGCGCCAAACTTACCAGTTACAAGGTGAGGAATCGAAGTGCCTACGATAGGAACATGAATCAAGTTCTTTTTCGCATCTTCAATGCCTTTGCGGATTGCATCAGGAACTTCGGAAGCTTTACCGATTCCTGCGCCAACCCAGCCATTGCCATCGCCAACGACAACAAGTGCGCTGAAGCTGAAACGACGTCCGCCTTTTACTACTTTAGCTACGCGATTAATATTAACGACTTTTTCTGTTAGCTCTAAAGTATTAGGATCTACACGCAAGTCTTTTACCTCCTTATATATGTTTTTCCTAGAATTCTAGTCCAGCTTCACGAGCTGCGTCAGCTAATGCTTGAACACGTCCATGATAAAGGTATCCACCGCGGTCAAAAACCACTTTGTCAAAACCTTTAGCTTTCGCGCGCTCAGCGATTAATGCGCCAACTTTACGAGCAGCTTCTACGTTACCACCGTTACCAATATCACTTTTCAGATCTTTATCTTGAGTCGAAGCTGCAACGATTGTTACACCCGTTGTATCATCGATCAATTGAGCGTACATGTGTTTGGAAGAACGGAAAATGTTTAAGCGCGGACGAACAGTTGTACCTTCAATTTTCTTGCGAACACGAAGGTGTCTTTTCAAACGTGCTTTGTTTTTATCGCTTTTAGTAATCATCTATACTTACACTCCTTTCATCATCTTATGATGCGAGGCTTATGCTTACGTAGCAAGCTCTCTTGAGAGAACTTTTAGCTATTACTCGCGATCTTACGATCTTATTTCTTCTTACCAGCTTTACCTTCTTTACGAAGGATGCGCTCGCCTTCATACTTGATCCCTTTACCTTTATACGGCTCTGGTTCACGTACGGAACGAACTTTAGCTGCCATTGCACCAACTAATTCTTTATCGATACCTTTAACGATAATTTTCGTGTTCGTTGGAACATCGAATTCAATACCGTTCTCAGGAGTGATTTCAACAGGATGGGAGTAACCCACGTTGAGAACTAGTTTGTCACCGCTTTTGTTTGCACGGTAACCTACGCCTACTAGATCCAAAGATTTCGTGAAGCCTTCCGTTACGCCACTTACCATGTTGGCAACAACACTACGTGTTGTACCATGCAGGGAACGGTGGAGTTTGTTATCGGAAGGACGCTCAACGGAAATCTCGTTTTCTAGAACATTTACTTTCATATCTTTATGAAGTTCACGGGATAAAGAACCTTTAGGGCCTTTTACCGTAATTTGAGTATTGTCTAGTGTTACATTTACACCACTTGGAATGGTGATTGGCTTACGACCAATACGAGACATGTTTGCACCTCCATTCAATTACAATTGTATTACCAAACGTAGCAGATAACCTCTCCGCCAGCTTTGGATTGACGAGCATCTTTATCCGTCATAACTCCTTTAGATGTGGAGATGATGGCAATCCCTAATCCGCCCAATACACGAGGGACTTCTTGTGATTTTGTATAAACGCGTAGACCTGGTTTACTAATTCTTTTCAAACCAGAGATAACACGCTCATTGTTTGAACCATATTTCAGGAACAAACGGATGATACCTTGTTTGCTATCTTCAACGTACTCAGCATCACGGATAAATCCTTCTTTTTTAAGGATTTCAGCGATTTCCCTCTTCACTTTTGACGCGGGAATTTCAACTGTTTCATGACGTACGATATTCGCATTACGAATGCGAGTTAGCATATCTGCAATTGGATCTGACATGACCATTTTGTGTAAACCTCCTTCCCGAAAATAGGGTGATTACCAGCTTGCTTTTTTAACGCCAGGAATCTGACCTTTATGTGCTAATTCGCGGAAACAAATCCGACAAATTTTGAACTTGCGAAGCACTGAATGCGGACGTCCGCAGCGCTCACAACGTGTGTATGCTTGCACTTTAAACTTCGGGGTACGTTGCTGTTTGACTTTCATCGAAGTTTTTGCCACTTAATATAACACCTCCTGATAGGTACGACTGGTGACCTATTTTACGAATGGCGCTCCGAGTTGTGTTAAAAGCTCGCGAGCTTCCTCGTCAGACTTAGCCGTCGTTACGATAACAATATCCATACCACGAACTTTATCAATTTTATCATACTCAATTTCAGGGAAAATGAGTTGTTCTTTCAATCCTAGTGTGTAGTTTCCACGGCCATCAAAAGCCTTGTTGGAAATACCACGGAAGTCACGTACACGTGGAAGTGATACGTTGAAGAGTTTATCCAAGAAATGATACATGCGCTCGCCGCGAAGAGTTACTTTCACGCCGATTGGCATATTCTCACGAAGTTTGAAACCCGCGATTGCTTTTTTGGATTTAGTTACAACTGGCTTTTGACCAGCGATTTTTTGAAGATCTTCTACTGCAGTATCAAGAACTTTGGAGTTCGAAACAGCTTCACCAACACCCATGTTGATAACGATTTTCTCGACTTTAGGAACTTGCATTACTGTTGAGTAGTTAAACTTTTGGATTAACGCTGGAGTAATTTCGTTCAAATAACGATCTTTCATTCTTACTGCCATGACTCATTGGCCTCCTTTCCATGCTTGTTTGTATTAATCGATAACTTCGCCGGATTTTTTCGCGATACGAACTTTCGTTCCGTTATCCAATACTTTGTAACCTACGCGAGTAGGTTTGCCGCTCTTAGGATCAATCAGCATCACGTTAGAAACGTGGATCGCAGCTTCTTGATTCAAGATACCGCCTTGTGGGTTTTGTTGGGATGGTTTCGCATGTTTCTTAACCATGTTTACACCTTCAACTAGTACACGGTTTTGACGAGGATAAGCAGCGATAACGCGACCCTTTTTACCTTTGTCTTTACCCGTGATCACAAAAACCGTATCGTCCTTTTTCACGTGCAGTTTATTGTTATGAGATTCTAATCTCTTTTTTGTTCTTGGCATTAGCTTCTACACCTCCTGAGGTTTCCCGTTAGGAAAACAAACATCGTAACTGTTCTTAGATAACTTCTGGAGCCAAGGATACGATCTTCATGAAGTCTCTGTCACGAAGTTCGCGCGCAACTGGTCCAAAGATACGTGTACCACGTGGGCTTTTATCTTCTTTCACGATAACAGCCGCATTCTCATCGAATGAGATATATGAACCGTCTTTACGACGAGCTCCGCTCTTCGTACGAACGATAACTGCTTTAACAACGTCACCTTTTTTGACAACGCCACCTGGTGTTGCTTCTTTTACTGAACAGACGATCAAATCACCAATGTGACCAACGCGACGACCAGTACCACCCAAAACGCGGATACACATTAATTGTTTCGCACCTGAGTTGTCAGCGACAGCCAAACGAGTAAATGGTTGAATCATCGTATTCCCTCCTTTCGAGGTTCATGTCTATAATATTAGATAACAACTGCAACTTCAATTACTTCAACCAGTCTCCAGCTTTTATCTTTGGACAATGGTCTAGTTTCACTGATTTTCACAGTGTCACCAATTTTAGCTTGGTTGTTTTCATCATGTGCTTTAAACTTTTTCGTGTGTTTGATTCTCTTGTGATAGAGATCATGTTTTTTGTAAGTTTCAACAGCAACAACAATGGTTTTATCCATTTTATCACTGACAACTTTACCGATCAGGACTTTACGATCGTTACGTTCAGCCATCTAAGGAACCCTCCCTTCTAGATTTGGTTACCCAATCCCCAATTCTCTTTCACGCAAAATAGTCTTGGCACGAGCGATCTCTTTACGCAAATCACGAATTTGAGTCGGGTTGTCCAATTGACCAGTAGCTAGTTGAAAACGGAGGTTAAAGAGTTCTTCTTTAAAACCATTAACTTTTTGCTCAATTTCAGCAGTGGTTAAGTTCCGGAATTCACTACCCTTCATTTGCTTCACCGCCTACTTCTTCTCTTTTCACGAATTTCGTTTTGATTGGAAGCTTGTGAGCAGCAAGACGCATCGCTTCACGAGCGACCTCTTCACTTACACCAGCAAGTTCAAACAAAATTTTACCCGGTTTTACTACAGCAACCCATTTTTCCACGTTACCTTTACCACTACCCATACGAACTTCAAGCGGTTTTTGTGTAACTGGTTTAGCTGGGAAGATTTTAATCCAAACTTTACCGCCACGTTTGATGTAACGTGTCATGGCAATACGAGCTGCTTCGATTTGACGGTTGGATACCCAAGCCGGTTCTACCGCTTGCAGACCATATTCGCCAAAAGCTACTTCCGTACCGCCTTTAGCGCGACCCTTCATGCTACCGCGGTGTTCTTTACGGTGTTTTACACGTTTAGGTACTAACATGATTTAAATTCCTCCTTCCGGCTGAGCCTTTTTCTTAGCTGGCGGAAGTACTTCTCCACGATAAATCCATACTTTTACACCGATACGTCCATAAGTAGTGGCTGCTTCAGCAGTACCATAGTCGATATCCGCACGAAGCGTATGAAGTGGAACAGTTCCTTCGCTATATCCTTCCGTACGAGCAATCTCAGCACCGCCAAGACGTCCGCTAGTTGCTACTTTAATACCTTTAGCTCCGGATCTCATTGTTCTTTGCATAGCTTGTTTCATCGCACGACGGAAAGAAACACGACGTTCCAATTGAAGTGCAACAGCTTCAGCTACGAGAATAGCATCAAGGTCAGGGCTTTTGATTTCAGAAATGTTGATGTGAACTTTTTTATTGGACATTGCAGCGATGTAGTTGCGAATAACTTCAACTTCAGCTCCGCCTTTACCAATAACCATTCCTGGTTTTGCAGTATGAATCGTAACGTTCACACGGTTAGCCGCGCGCTCGATATCGAAACGGGAAACTGCGGAATCTTTAAGTTTATTCTTCAAGTATTCGCGGATTTTGACATCTTCAAGCAACAGAGTTCCGAAATCTTTCTCTGCGAACCATTTGGATTCCCAATCACGAATAATACCAATTCTAAAGCCTACCGGGTTTACTTTCTGACCCACACGTTATCCCTCCTTATTTTTCAGATACCACGATTGTAATGTGGCTGGTACGTTTTTTGATCGCGCTAGCGCGGCCCATTGCACGTTGTTGGAACCTTTTCATTGTTGGCCCTTGGTTAACATACGTCTCAGAAACCACTAATTTATTAAGATCCAATGAATAGTTATGCTCTGCATTGGCAATTGCGGAATTAAGTAATTTCTCCAGAATTGGAGAAGCTGCTTTAGGCGTATGACGCAGAATTGCGATCGCTTCACCTACCGCTTTTCCCCGAATCAAGTCAACAACTAGCTTTGCTTTACGAGGAGCAATCCGAGCGTGGTTCAATATTGCTTTAGCTTGCATGGTAGTACCTCCTCTCGGTTAAAAATGAAATTAACGTTTTCCGGTTTTCTTATCGTCGTCGTGACCTTTGTAAGTACGTGTTGGAGCAAATTCACCAAGCTTATGTCCAACCATATCTTCCGTTACATAAACAGGCACGTGTTTTCTTCCATCGTACACTCCGAAAGTGTGACCAACGAATTGCGGGTAAATCGTAGAACGACGGGACCACGTTTTGATAACCAGTTTTTTACTGGAAGTGTTCAAGTCTTCTACTTTTTTCAGTAAGTATCCATCAATAAATGGACCTTTCTTTAAGCTGCGACCCATGGGTGTTCCTCCCTTCCTTGAACCTTAAGAGAATTCATATTACTTCGTACGGCGACGTACAATGTATTTATCGGATGCTTTACCTTTTTTACGAGTTTTGAAACCAAGCGTCGGTTTACCCCATGGAGACATAGGTGATTTACGTCCGATTGGTGCACGTCCTTCACCACCACCGTGTGGGTGATCATTCGGGTTCATTACGACCCCACGAACTTGTGGACGATTGCCTTTCCAACGATTACGTCCTGCTTTACCGATTTTCACGAGTTCGTGATCTTCGTTACCAACAGAACCGATTGTTGCGCGGCAAACTTTAAGGACTTTACGAACTTCACCAGATGAAAGGCGAATCGTTACGTAAGTTTCTTCTTTACCAAGCAATTGAGCTTCTGTACCAGCTGCGCGCACTAATTGTGCACCTTTACCAGGTTTCAACTCAATGTTGTGGATAACTGTACCAACTGGAATGTTTTCCAATGGAAGAGCGTTACCTACTTTAATGTCGGATTGCGGTCCAGATACGATGCGATCGTCCACTTTAAGACCTTTAGGAGCGATGATGTATCTTTTCTCGCCATCTGCATAATGGATCAATGCGATGTTTGCGGAACGGTTAGGATCGTACTCAACTGTAGCAACGCGTCCTGGTATTCCATCTTTATTACGTTTGAAGTCGATAATACGGTATTTACGCTTATGTCCACCACCGTGGTGACGAACCGTAATTTTACCTTGGTTATTACGACCAGCATGCTTGAACAGAGGAGCAAGCAACGATTTCTCCGGTGTTGATGTTGTGATTTCTTCAAAAGTAGAAACCGACATCGCACGTCGTGCTGGTGAGGTTGGTTTATATTTTTTAATTGGCACTCTGATTTCCTCCTAACTTTAAGAAATGGGTTATACCGATTCAAAGAATTCCAATTCTTTGCTTTCTGCGCTTAGGGACACGATAGCTTTTTTCCAGATGGAAGTGTAGCCGGAGTGTTTGCCGTAACGTTTAGGCTTAGCTGGCATTCTCAATGTGTTTACATTAGTAACTTTCACTTTGAAGATAGCTTCGATAGCTTGTTTAATTTCTGTTTTGTTAGCGCGAAGATCCACTTCAAAAACATACTTTTTATTAGCCATTAGGTCGCTTGTACGCTCAGTGATGATCGGGCGCTTGATAATGTCGCGTGGATTTTTCATTGTGCAAGCACCTCCTCAACTTTCTGTACAGCTTCTTGTGTAATGATCAATTTGTCATATAACATGACATCAAGAACATTCACACCATTAGCAGCAACGAATTTCACGCCTGGGATGTTGCGAGCAGATAAAGCAACGTTGGAGTCGTTAGCAACGCCTACAACCAATACTTTACGATCTACTTTCAGGTTGTTCAAGATTGCTACGAAGTCTTTCGTCTTAGGAGCATTCAATTCAAGTTGATCCAGTACGATCAAGTTGTTATCGATAAGTTTCGAGGACAAAGCGGATTTGATCGCTAAACGACGAACTTTTCTTGGCAATTTGAAACCATAGCTACGAGGAGTTGGTCCGAATACGGTACCGCCGCCTTTCCACTGTGGAGCACGAATACTACCTTGACGAGCACGGCCTGTTCCTTTTTGTTTCCAAGGTTTACGACCGCCGCCGCGTACTTCTGAACGACCTTTTGTTTTGTGTGTTCCTTGACGCACAGCCGCTTGTTGCAAGAGAACAGCTTCGTGAATCGCGTGAACGTGAGGTTCAATTCCGAAAACAACGTCAGACAGTTCAACTTCTCCTACCTGAGCACCTGTTACATTATATAAAGCTACTTTTGGCATCTGTCTTCCTCCTTTCTTACTTTTTAACAGCAGACTTCACGCTAACGTAGCTGTTTTTAGGACCCGGAATGGAACCTTTAACTAGCAATACATTACGCTCAGCATCTACTTTAATGATTTGCAAATTTTGCAAAGTTACTGTTTCGTTACCCATGTGCCCTGGCAATTTCTTACCTTTAGGAACGCGGTTTGCTTGAATGGAACCCATCGAACCTGGTCCGCGGTGATAACGTGATCCGTGTGCCATAGGGCCCGTGGATTGGTTATGTCTTTTGATGTTACCTTGGAAACCTTTACCTTTGGAAGTACCCGTTACATCAACGAATTCGCCCTCTGTAAACAGATCTGCTTTCAGTTCTTGACCAACTTCATAGTCACCCAACTGAATGCCACGAATTTCTTTAACGTAGCGCTTAGGCGTTGCCCCTGCTTTTTTCGCATGGCCAAGCTCTGGTTTAATGATTCTGCTAGCTTTCACATCATCAAAACCGATTTGGATCGACTCATAACCGTCGTTGTCCACATCTTTCTTTTGCAGTACCACACATGGTCCCGCTTGAATGACAGTTACCGGAACTACATTGCCCTCCGGAGTAAACAACTGTGTCATCCCAAGTTTTTTTCCTAAGATACCTTTCATCGTTGACACCTCATTTCCTTCCTAAACGTTCATTCTATAGTTGTTTTACAGTTTGATCTCGATGTCAACGCCAGACGGTAAGTCTAAACGCATCAGAGCATCAACTGTTTGTGGTGTTGGATTCACAATATCGATTAGACGCTTATGCGTACGCATTTCGAATTGCTCACGCGAATCCTTGTACTTGTGTACCGCACGAAGAATCGTGATGATTTGCTTCTCTGTCGGAAGCGGAATCGGACCGGATACACCTGCACCGGAACGCTTGGCAGTTTCCACGATTTTCTCAGCTGATTGATCAATGATTCTGTGATCATAAGCTTTCAAACGGATACGAATTTTTTGCTTTGCCATATAAGTCCCTCCTTCTATCGCCCAATTTAGTATCGGACATACTCCGCGAAAATTCTCCAACAGCCTTCCCCATGGCAAAGGGGCCAGGTGTGTCGGCAACCTTTCGCATCATCGCAACGTCACAGACCAACGTTTAATATTATATAAAATTTGAAAACGAATTGCAAGCTTATTTTTAGGCATTCGCATAAAAAAACACTCACCGCCAAAACGATGAGTGTTTCTTCTATAAAAAGGTCTTATTTTTGAATTGTAGCAACCGCGCCCGCACCAACTGTACGTCCGCCTTCACGAATCGCGAAGCGTGTTCCTTCTTCGATTGCGATTGGGTTGATTAGTTCAACTGTAACTGTGATGTTATCACCTGGCATAACCATCTCAGTACCTTCTGGAAGGGAGATGATACCCGTTACGTCAGTTGTACGGAAGTAGAACTGTGGACGGTAACCAGTGAAGAAAGGCTTATGACGGCCACCCTCTTCTTTAGTTAGAACGTAGATTTGAGCTGTGAAGTTCGTGTGTGGTTTAACTGAACCCGGTTTCGCAAGAACTTGTCCACGCTCGATATCTTTACGGTCAACACCACGAAGCAATGCTCCGATGTTGTCTCCAGCTTGAGCGGAATCAAGCAATTTACGGAACATCTCTACACCAGTTACGATGCATTTACGAGTTTCTTCAGCTATACCAACGATTTCAACTTCTTCTTGTACTTTAACAGTACCACGCTCAACACGACCAGTTGCAACTGTTCCACGACCAGTGATTGAGAATACATCCTCAACTGGCATAAGGAAAGGCTTGTCAGTTTGACGCTCAGGAGTTGGGATGTAAGTATCAACTTGCTCGAACAACTCGATGATTTTGTCAGCCCAAGGACCATCTGGGTTTTGAAGAGCTTCACGAGCTGCTCCACGGATGATTGGAGTATCATCGCCTGGGAACTCATATTCGTTAAGAAGGTCGCGAACTTCCATCTCAACCAATTCAAGCAACTCTTCGTCTTCAACCATATCACATTTGTTAAGGAATACTACGATGTAAGGTACGCCTACTTGACGGGAAAGCAAGATGTGCTCACGCGTTTGCGGCATAGGGCCGTCAGCTGCGGATACAACCAGGATCGCTCCGTCCATTTGAGCAGCACCAGTAATCATGTTCTTAACATAGTCGGCATGTCCAGGACAGTCAACGTGTGCGTAGTGACGATTAGGTGTTTCATACTCAACGTGAGCTGTGGAGATTGTGATACCGCGCTCGCGCTCTTCTGGTGCTTTATCGATTTGGTCGAATGCTACTGCAGCTCCACCGTATCTTTTGGACAATACAGTAGTGATTGCAGCTGTTAAAGTTGTTTTACCATGGTCGACGTGACCGATAGTACCGATGTTAACATGCGGTTTGTTACGTTCAAATTTAGCCTTTGCCATTTTAAACGATTCCTCCTTAGAGTGACTATTAGTTTTATATTAAGCGCCTTTGCCTTTTGCAATAATTTCTTCTGCAATGGACTTAGGTACTTCTTCATAATGCGAAAGTTCCATGGAGTAAACACCACGGCCTTGTGTTCTCGAACGAAGTGTTGTGGAATAACCAAACATCTCGGAAAGAGGCACCTTAGCACGGATGACTTGTGCTCCATGACGGCTGTCCATACCTTCGATACGTCCACGACGGGAGTTAAGGTCACCCATAACATCGCCCATGTACTCTTCTGGTACAGTAACTTCAACCTTCATGATTGGCTCAAGAAGAACCGGTTTACATTTTTCTTTTGCTGCTTTAAGTGCCATGGATCCCGCAATTTTGAACGCCATTTCATTGGAGTCAACATCATGGTATGATCCATCAACAACAGTAGCTTTGATATCCACGAGCGGGAATCCTGCGATTACACCGTTTTTCATGGACTCTTCGATACCAGCTTGAATAGGTGCGATATATTCTCTAGGAATAGATCCCCCTACTACCTTGTTCTCGAAGATGAAACCAGTGCCAGCTTCTTGAGGTTCAAACTCAACCCAACAATGTCCGTATTGACCACGACCACCGGATTGACGAACGAATTTACCCTCAACTTTAGCAGCAGCACGGAATGTTTCACGGTATGCTACTTGAGGTTTACCTACATTGGTTTCTACTTTGAATTCACGAAGCATACGGTCAACGAGGATCTCAAGGTGAAGCTCACCCATACCCGCGATAATCGTTTGTCCTGTTTCTTCATCAGTAGAAGCACGGAACGTAGGATCTTCTTCTGCAAGTTTTTGCAATGCGATACCCATTTTATCTTGGTCGGCTTTCGTTTTCGGTTCAACAGCAAGCTGGATAACCGGTTCAGGGAAGACCATTTTCTCAAGAATAACAGGGTTCTTCTCATCACAAAGTGTATCACCAGTTGTTGTATCTTTCAATCCAACAGCCGCGGCAATATCACCTGCGTATACGATGCTGATTTCTTGACGTGAGTTCGCATGCATTTGCAGAATACGACCAACACGCTCACGTTTACCTTTAGTCGCGTTAACGACATAGGAACCGGAGTTCAATGTACCAGAGTATACACGGAAGAAGGTAAGACGACCAACGAAAGGATCTGTCATGATTTTGAATGCAAGCGCTGAGAACGGTTGATCATCAGCAGACTTACGAATCACTTCAGTACCATCGTCAAGTACACCTTTAATATCAGGTACATCAAGTGGGGATGGCAGGTAGTTGATAACTGCATCCAACATCAATTGAACACCTTTGTTTCTGTAAGAAGACCCTACGATAACTGGGAAGATTTTCACTTCACAGACACCTTTACGTAGAGCTCCTTTGATCTCATCAACAGTAAGTTCTTCACCTTCGAGATATTTCATTGTAAGCTCTTCATCAAGCTCAGCAACTTTCTCGATCAGTTCCAATCTTAATTCTGCAACTTGATCTTTGAACTCAGCAGGAATTTCAACTTTCTCGATATCCTTGCCAAGATCGTCTTTGTACATATACGCCACTTCTTCAACTAAATCGATGATACCTTTGAATTCATTCTCAGCACCGATCGGAAGTTGGATAGCAACTGCATTTGCACCAAGTTTTAGACGCATGGATTCAACAACTTGCAAGAAGTCTGCACCGATGATATCCATTTTGTTTACGTAAGCGATACGTGGAACGTTGTATTTATCAGCTTGTCTCCAAACTGTTTCCGATTGAGGCTCAACGCCCTCTTTCGCACTAAATACACCAACTGCTCCATCCAACACACGAAGGGAACGCTCTACCTCAACAGTAAAGTCAACGTGTCCCGGGGTATCAATGATATTGATGCGGTGACCTTCCCATTGCGCAGTCGTAGCAGCGGAAGTAATCGTAATTCCGCGCTCTTGTTCCTGTTCCATCCAGTCCATCGTAGCAGCACCTTCGTGCACTTCTCCGATTTTGTGAACTTTACCAGTGTAGTAAAGAATACGCTCTGTTGTTGTCGTTTTACCAGCATCGATATGAGCCATGATCCCGATATTACGTGTGTTTTTTAAGGAGAACTCTCTAGCCATAGGTCGTTATGTCTCCTTTCTGAAATTAGTTTTCTTATTCTACCAACGATAATGAGCGAATGCTTTGTTAGCTTCAGCCATTTTGTGTGTATCTTCACGTTTTTTAACGGAAGAACCCGTGCTGTTGCTAGCATCGATAATTTCGTAAGCTAATCTTTCTTCCATCGTCTTCTCACCGCGTAGGCGGGAGTAGTTGACCAACCAACGCAAACCTAATGTCGAACGACGGTCAGGTCTAACTTCGATAGGCACTTGATAGTTTGCTCCACCAACACGGCGAGCTTTAACTTCTAGTACTGGCATGATGTTTTTGATAGCTGTTTCGAACACTTCCATCGGCTCTTTACCTGTACGATCTTTCACGAGGTTAAAAGCGTTGTAAAGAATAGTTTGTGCTACCCCTCTTTTTCCATCAACCATAATACGATTGATAAGACGAGTAACGAGTTTGCTATTATAAATTGGATCTGGCAATACGTCTCTGCGAGTAACTGGACCTTTACGAGGCATAGTTATCCCCCTTTCTTATAAGAATCATCCCTGATTATTATCTCTTATTTTTTAACTTTCGGACGTTTAGTACCGTATTTGGAACGGGATTGCTTACGGTTGTTAACACCGGAAGTATCCAGCGCGCCACGCACGATGTGATAACGTACCCCTGGAAGATCTTTAATTCTACCTCCACGGATCAATACAACACTGTGTTCTTGCAGGTTGTGACCGATACCTGGAATATAAGCTGTCACCTCTACGCGGTTCGTTAAACGAACACGTGCATATTTACGAAGTGCGGAGTTAGGCTTCTTAGGAGTCATAGTACCTACACGCGTGCAGACACCACGTTTTTGAGGTGCACTCAAATCCGTTGCTTCTCTTTTCAAAGCGTTAAAACCTTTTTGCAAAGCTGGTGATTTAGACTTTTCCACCTTCGCTTGACGACCTTTACGTACTAGTTGGTTAATTGTTGGCATATCGCCACCTCCTCCCTACATTCATAACATGATGTTCTCTTGCAAGCCCACAGATCCAGGCGAGTCATAAATGAGCAAATAGAAAGTCCTTGCCATGGACAGCTGCAAAAGTCATGAAAACTTATGTATGCTAAGCCCACTAACAAAAACGTCATTAGCGTTTATTCATTTACAACAGCTGCTACCGCAGCTCCAACTTCAATTCCACATGCTTTACCTAGCATCTTCATAGAATCTACGTAGGTTACAGGTATTCCCTTCTGCGTACAGAGAGTCACCAGTTTTATCGTCAATCGCGGATCTGCATCTTTGGAAACAAATACTTCGATAGCCTTGTCTTGCTCAACTATCTTCGTGACTTTCTTAGTACCTACACTTATATTCTTCGCCTGTTTGACTTTATCATAAGACATAAGGCACCCCCTACAAAGAAAGGAAAGAATATCAACTTAGGCACACTACGATATATTAGCACTTAGAACTTGGAGTGTCAAGGAATAACTTCTAACTCCTTCAAACAACTTGATAGTTTCACCTTAAAAAATCAAAAGGAATACTCACTTCATATAAAGTGAGTATCCCTCTCTCTTTTATATCGTCATTATTCGACTGCAACTGTCTCTTTTTCGAGGTCCTCATCTTGCACGACAACTTCGTTCGGATCCGTGATACGGATATTCCGGTAACGAGGCATACCTGTACCTGCAGGGATGAGTTTACCGATAATAACGTTCTCCTTCAGACCGAGCAATTGGTCAACCTTGCCTTTGATCGCTGCATCCGTCAAGACACGTGTCGTCTCTTGGAAGGAAGCTGCAGACAGGAAGGAATCAGTCTCAAGGGACGCCTTGGTAATACCGAGCAAGATAGGTCTTGCAACAGCCGGCTCGTTGCCTGCGAACAAGGCGACTTTGTTAGCTGCTTCGTATTCATGAATGTCTACGAAGGAACCTGGAAGAAGCGTTGTATCTCCAGCGTCAACGATACGAATTTTACGCAACATTTGACGAACCATGACTTCGATATGCTTATCGTTAATTTCTACCCCTTGGTTACGATAAACACGTTGAACCTCTTGCAGAATGTAGTTCTGCACGCCGCGGATACCTTTGATGCGAAGCATTTCCTTAGGATCGATAGATCCGTCAGTCAACTCGTCTCCAGCTTCCACTTGTTGATTCAATGAAACACGTACACGTGAACCGTAAGGAACAGCATAAACTTTGGATTCCGCTTCGCCTTGAACTTCAATTTCACGACGATCTTTGGCTTCGCGAATTTCTTTGACGGTACCATCAATCTCGGAAATGATCGCTTGACCTTTTGGATTCCGAGCTTCGAAGAGCTCTTGAATACGCGGCAAACCTTGTGTAATATCGTCTCCGGCAACACCACCGGTATGGAACGTACGCATCGTCAATTGTGTTCCTGGCTCACCGATGGATTGTGCAGCGATAATACCAACTGCCTCCCCAACTTCGACAAACTGGCCAGTAGCCAAGTTGCGACCGTAACATTTCTTACAAACACCATGATTGGTGCGGCAGCTAAGAACGGAACGAATTTGCAATTTCTCGATTCCAGCTTCAATGATAGTATCCGCAATTCCCGATTCAATCAGTTCATTGCGTTGAACAATCACTTCACCTGTTTTCGGATGACGCAGAGTTTCATACGCATAACGTCCTTCAATACGGTCGTAAAGATCTTCAATAACCTCTTTACCATCTTGAATTTTGCTAACCATGAAGCCTTTGTCAGTTCCGCAATCATCTTCACGAACGATAACATCTTGCGCAACGTCAACCAGACGACGAGTCAAATACCCTGAATCCGCTGTACGAAGTGCTGTATCGGCAAGACCTTTACGCGCTCCGTGCGTGGAAATAAAGTACTCCAAGATCGTTAACCCTTCACGGAAGTTCGATTTAATTGGCAACTCCATAATTTTACCGGATGGATTCGCCATCAAACCACGCATACCACCAAGCTGAGTAATCTGGGATTTGTTACCCCGTGCCTTGGATTCAACCATCATGCTAATGGAGTTGTATTTATCTAGGGATTTCATCAAGATTTCTGTGATTTCATCCTTCGCTTTACTCCAGATCGCAATAACGCGGTCATAACGCTCTTCATCCGTAATCAAACCACGACGGTATTGGTTCGTAACTACGCGTACTTTCTCTTCGCAATCTTTGAGGATCGCTACTTTTTCAGTTGGAACAACAACGTCAGAGACAGCAACGGTAATACCAGCTTTGGTGGAATACGTGAATCCAAGTTCTTTGATTTTATCAAGGATCATCGAAGTTTGCGTTGTATGGTATTTACGGAAACACTCAGCAATAATCGAACCGAGATATTCTTTACCTACCGCTTTGTTCTCTTCGCGTTCCAACATAATGGCTCTAAGATCAGCACCTTTTTCAAAAACAAAGTGAGCATCAGGGATACCATTCAACAAATTCGTTTTGGTTGGTTCGTTAATGAAAGGGAAGTCGCTAGGGAAGATCTCATTCATAATAACTTTTCCGATTGTTGTAATCAGAATAGCATTTTGCTGTTTCTCAGAGAAACTTGTTTTGTTCAATGCTCTAGCAGGAATAGCTACCCGTGCGTGCAGTGCCATTTTGCCCGATTGGTAAGAAGAAACAGCTTCGTGAACAGTTCTGATAATAGAACCTGCACCTTTGGCGAATTTGTTGTCCGTTGTCAAATAGAAGCTTCCCAGAACCATATCCTGTGAAGGCGTAACAACCGGCTTACCGTCTTTCGGATTCAAAATGTTGCCTGATGCGAGCATCAGCAAACGAGCTTCAGCTTGAGCTTCAGAGGACAACGGTACGTGAACGGCCATTTGGTCACCGTCGAAGTCAGCGTTGTAAGCTGTACAAACGAGCGGATGAAGCTTAATGGCGCGGCCTTCAACCAGAATCGGTTCGAAAGCTTGAATACCAAGTCTATGCAGCGTTGGGGCACGGTTCAGAAGAACCGGGTGCTCCTTGATGACTTCTTCTAGAACATCCCATACATCCGGGCTTACGCGCTCTACTTTGCGTTTCGCACTCTTGATGTTGTGAGCCAAACCTTTATTCACAAGCTCTTTCATAACGAAAGGCTTGAACAATTCAAGTGCCATTTCCTTCGGAAGACCACATTGGTACATCTTCAGGTTAGGACCTACAACGATAACGGAACGGCCGGAGTAATCGACACGTTTACCGAGCAAGTTTTGACGGAAACGGCCTTGTTTACCTTTCAGCATATGGCTGAGAGATTTCAAAGGACGGTTACCAGGTCCTGTTACAGGACGGCCGCGACGACCGTTATCAATAAGCGCATCGACCGCTTCTTGAAGCATCCGTTTCTCATTTTGAACAATGATATCCGGAGCGCCTAGGTCGAGCAATCTTTTGAGACGGTTGTTACGGTTGATAACACGACGGTACAAGTCATTCAAGTCGGAAGTCGCGAAGCGACCGCCGTCGAGCTGTACCATCGGGCGAAGCTCAGGAGGGATAACCGGAAGTACATCCAGAATCATCCAACCAGGCAGGTTTTTGGAGTTACGGAAAGCTTCCATAACTTCCAAACGCTTAATCGCACGATTACGGCGTTGACCTTGCGCTGTTTTGAGTTCTTCTTTAAGCGTATCTACTTCACGTTCGATATCGATGTCGACCAATAATTTCTTAACGGCCTCAGCACCCATACCGGCTTGGAAAGCATACCCGTACTTCTCACGGTAACTGCGGTATTCTTTCTCGGAAAGCAGCTGCTTTTTCTCCAAAGGCGTATCGCCTGGATCCGTGACAACATAGGAAGCGAAGTAGATAATTTCCTCCAAGGATCTTGGAGACATATCCAGCGCAAGCCCCATGCGGCTAGGGATACCTTTGAAGTACCAAATGTGCGATACCGGAGCCGCAAGTTCAATATGACCCATGCGCTCACGACGTACCTTCTGGCGTGTTACTTCAACGCCGCAACGGTCACAAACGACGCCTTTATAGCGAACACGTTTGTATTTACCGCAATGACATTCCCAATCTTTCGTAGGCCCGAAGATCTTTTCGCAGAAAAGACCTTCTTTCTCAGGCTTTAAGGTTCTGTAGTTAATCGTTTCCGGCTTCTTTACTTCCCCACGGGACCAAGAGCGAATTTTATCGGGTGATGCCAAGCCGATTTTCATAAACTCGAAGTTGTTAACGTCCATCAAGGAGCAACCCTCCTTTAAGAATTTAAACCCACTATGCAGTGAATCGTTCTCGATCTATTGTGGTGTTCTTTATTCGTTGACTCCTAGTTCAGAGCCCTCTAAGTTTAGGTTTAATTTATCGCTAGTGACTTCATCATCATCATCGGCTTCTCGCATTTCGATCTCTTCCTCATCGCCGGACAGGATTTTGACATCCATCCCCAAACTTTGAAGCTCTTTGATCAAAACTTTGAAGGATTCCGGAACACCTGGTTCTGGAACATTTTCACCTTTGACGATCGACTCGTATGTTTTCACACGGCCTACGACGTCATCTGACTTCACGGTAAGGATTTCTTGCAGTGTATAAGCGGCTCCATAAGCCTCGAGCGCCCATACCTCCATCTCCCCGAAACGTTGTCCACCGAACTGCGCTTTACCACCCAGCGGCTGCTGAGTAACAAGGGAGTAAGGTCCTGTTGAACGGGCATGGATTTTATCATCAACCATGTGCGCCAATTTGATCATGTACATGACGCCAACGGTAACTTCACGCTCGAACGACTCACCCGTACGACCATCGTACAGGATCGTTTTACCGCTGCGCTGCATGCCGGCTTCTTCCATCGCATCGAACACGTCATACTCACGCGCTCCATCGAATACCGGAGTTGCAGCATGGATACCAAGGTATTTGGAAGCCATACCCAAGTGAACTTCAAGCACTTGACCGATGTTCATCCGTGAAGGAACCCCTAGTGGATTCAGAACAACTTCAACTGGCGTACCATCTGGCAGGAAAGGCATATCTTCTTCAGGAAGAATACGTGCTACTACCCCTTTGTTACCATGGCGTCCGGCCATTTTATCGCCTTCGGAAATTTTCCGTTTTTGCGCGATATAGACACGTACGAGTTGGTTGACACCTGGAGGCAGCTCATCGCCATTCTCACGAGTAAATACTTTCACGTCTACGACAATACCATCTGTACCATGCGGTACGCGAAGGGATGTATCACGAACCTCACGAGCTTTCTCTCCGAAGATCGCATGCAGCAATCTTTCTTCCGCTGTTAGCTCCGTCACACCTTTCGGCGTTACTTTACCAACAAGGATGTCGCCTGCGCCGATTTCGGCACCGACACGGATGATTCCGCGCTCATCAAGATTCTTCAGTGCATCTTCCCCAACGTTCGGGATATCGCGTGTAATTTCTTCAGGTCCAAGCTTCGTATCACGAGCTTCGGATTCGTATTCCTCGATATGAATCGAAGTATACACATCTTCCTTCACAAGCTTTTGGCTAAGCAAAATAGCATCCTCGTAGTTGTAGCCTTCCCAAGTCATGAAAGCTACGACAACGTTACGCCCAAGAGCCAATTCCCCTTGCTCTGTCGATGGTCCATCGGCAAGAATCTCGCCAGCCTTGACCAATTGTCCTTTTTTAACAATCGGACGTTGATTGATACAAGTCCCTTGGTTGGAACGCATAAATTTGTGAAGCTTATATTTGACGATGTTGCCACTGACTAATTTGCCATCCACCATTTCTTGGCGACGCAACCAAATTTCGTTGGCAGCAGCTTTCTCAATAATTCCATCAAATTTGGATACAATACATACTCCTGAGTCTTTAGCAACCTTATGCTCCATCCCCGTACCTACGAGAGGTGCTTTAGGGATAAGTAAAGGTACCGCTTGACGTTGCATGTTGGATCCCATGAGCGCTCTGTTGGAGTCATCATTTTCGAGGAACGGAATTAGCGCCGTTGCAACGGAAACAACTTGCTTCGGAGAAACGTCCATGTAATCGACACGTTCAACCGGTAGCGTTAAGTTATCATCCTTGTAACGAACGATAATCGCATCTTCAACGAATTTATTTTCTTCCGTCAGTTCTGCGTTCGCTTGAGCGATAACATAGTTATCCTCTTCATCAGCAGTCAGGTATGCAATTTGATCGGTTACCAAACCTGTCTTCGGATCTACCCAACGATATGGAGCCTCAATGAAGCCATACTCATTAATACGGGCAAATGTCGACAACGAGTTGATCAAACCAATGTTCGGTCCCTCAGGCGTCTCAATAGGACACATACGGCCATAGTGAGAGTGATGCACGTCACGAACTTCCATCCCTGCGCGCTCTCTCGTTAAACCGCCGGGTCCGAGTGCAGACAGACGTCTTTTGTGCGTCAATTCAGCAAGGGGATTCGTTTGGTCCATAAACTGTGAAAGCTGGGAACTACCGAAGAACTCTTTGATGGACGCAATCACTGGTCGAATGTTAATCAAAGCCTGCGGCGTAATGACGTTCGCATCTTGAATCGACATCCGCTCGCGAACAACACGCTCCATACGGGATAAACCGATACGGAATTGGTTTTGCAGCAATTCACCTACGGAACGCAGACGACGGTTACCCAAGTGGTCAATGTCATCCGTATTCCCGATACCATGCAGCAAGTTGATAAAATAGTTAATGGATGAAATGATATCAGCAGGCGTAATGTTCTTGACTGCTTTATCAATCACACCATTGGAAATAACCTTAACGATTTTACCTTCTTCTGTTGGCGAGTATACATTGATACATTGAACCGGAATTGTATCCGCTCCTGTTACGCCTTTAGGAATCGTGAACTCTTGGTAACCTGCTCCTTTTTCGATAAAAGGAAGGATTTCATCCAGTACACGACGGTCAAGCAATTGCCCAGCTTCTGCGATGATTTCTCCTGTTTCGGAATCCACCAATGTTTCAGCCAAACGTTGATTGAACAATCTATTTTTGATGTGAAGTTTTTTGTTGATTTTGTAGCGCCCTACATTCGCAAGATCATAACGCTTAGGATCGAAGAAACGAGCAACGATCAAGCTTCTTGCATTATCAAGCGTAGGCGGCTCACCCGGACGAAGACGCTCATAGATCTCGATTAACGCTTTTTCCGTAGAATCCGTGTTATCTTTATCGAGCGTATTGCGGATGTATTCGTTATCGCCTAGCAAATCCAAGATCTCAGCATCTGTGCCAAAACCTAATGAACGAAGCAAGACAGTAACTGGAATTTTACGTGTGCGATCGATCCGAACATAGATGATATCTTTGGCATCCGTCTCAAGTTCTAACCAAGCTCCACGGTTCGGAATAACGGTTGCGGTGTAAGTTTTTTTGCCGTTTTTATCCACTTTCGTGCTATAATAAACACTGGGTGAACGAACGAGCTGGGAGACGATTACACGCTCCGCACCGTTAATAATGAACGTTCCCGTGTCAGTCATGATAGGGAAATCCCCCATGAACACTTCTTGTTCTTTGACCTCACCGGTTTCCTTATTAATCAAACGGACTTTGACTCTTAACGGCGCCGCATAGGTTACGTCGCGTTCTTTGGATTCATCAACTGAATACTTAGGATCACCCAAGCTATAGTCAATAAACTCCAGTACTAGGTTACCTGTAAAATCCTGAATCGGAGAGATATCCTGAAACATCTCACGTAGTCCTTCTTCCAAAAACCACTCATACGATTTTTGCTGGATTTCAATCAGGTTTGGAATGCCCAGCACCTCATTAATTCGTGCATAAGTCCTGCGTTTACGTCGTCCAAATTGAACAAGATGTCCCGCCAACTTTCATTCACCCCTCAACTCTACTCAATAAATAAAAAGAAAGAAGAAAAACTTCGACCGACGTACACTCAGGACGCCTCCGTTAGTGGAGCCCGTCCGAATAAGCGACTGTATGGATGAAGGTTTTTCTCTGTAATCACTGAAACTTTTCCAAATATTTCTTCTCATCCTGTTAGAGTTTCCTAAAATTCAAACATTATACGTTATACATTCAAATTTTATTCATCTCGGACAAAAAAAAGTACTTGACATTTTTGTTAACTAAAGACATGTGTCCCATCTTAATACTGACATTTTTTAATAATACCACATGTAAAAAGTCAAGTCAAACAAATTCCCACGATTGAGTGATAAGACTTTCAGCCTGTTGCCCTCGATAGCTTACTTTGTTGCTTTGAGAATTTTGTAGCCCTTATCCTTGGACACCTCAACAACCTCACGATAGAGAGATTCCAGCTTTCTCATTGCCGAAGGAGCACCTTGTTTCTTCTGAATAACAACCCAGATAGACCCACCCTCCACCAAGCAATCATAAGCATCTGTAAAAATGCGATGAACCACTTCTTTACCGGCACGAATTGGAGGATTGGTCAGCACAACATCGAAACGCTGTTCCTTCACTTGTTCCAACAGATCGCTTTGCAATATGCTCACATTGGCAATGCCATTGCGCTTGGCATTATCCAAGGAAAGCTCAATCGCTCTTTCATTGATGTCGACCATTGTCACATGTCCCTTCGGACACATTACAGCCGCGCTAAGTCCAATAGGTCCATAGCCGCAACCAACATCCAGAACTTTGGCATCTTCTTTCAGCTGCATCGTTTCAATTAAGTGCTTACTTCCATAATCGACACCCTTTTTCGAAAAGACACCCGCATCCGTCAGAAACGTATACGTCTTACCCCGCAGCTCTTCTTGCATGGTGTGAACATCACGTTTAACAGTGGGCCGCTGTGTATAATAGTGCTCTGACACGATAAGCTTCCCTCCTTCTTTTTTACCTATAGGAAAATCAAATAACAGAGCGCGTTCCTAAGGCTTTCCTAAGGGTAAAAACTTAGGTTGAAAAAAACCCCTTGAAGACTAGCTTCAAGAGGTTTTTAAGAAAAAGAAATTACTTCACTTCTACGGAAGCGCCAGCTTCTGTAAGCTTAGCTTTAACAGCGTCTGCTTCTTCTTGGCTAACTTTTTCTTTAACTGCTTTTGGAGCTCCGTCAACAAGGTCTTTCGCTTCTTTCAGGCCAAGACCTGTGATTTCGCGAACTACTTTGATTACGTTGATTTTGGAAGCGCCAGCGCTTGTCAAGATAACGTCAAACTCAGTTTGAGCTTCTTCAACTGCTACTGCTGCGCCACCGCCAGCTGCTACTGGAGCTGCTGCTGTTACGCCAAACTCTTCTTCGATTGCTTTAACCAGGTCGTTCAATTCCAAGATTGTCATGCCTTTGATTGCTTCTAGGATCGTTGCATTTGTGCTCATGGTTAAACCTCCATTATCATTTCATATATTTTGTGGTTGTTGTTGTAAAACAAAATTAAGCTTGACCTTCAGCTTCTTTTTTCTCAGCAACTGCTTTAACAGCAAGTGCAAAGTTACGAACTGGAGCTTGAAGAACGCTAAGCAACATGGAGAGAAGACCATCTCTGGATGGAAGTTCTGCAAGTGCTTTGATTTGATCGTATCCAACTACGCGGCCTTCGACCACGCCACCTTTTACGCTCAATTGATCATTCTTTTTCGCAAAATCAGTCAAGATTTTCGCTGGAGCAACTAGATCGTCTTTGCTGAAAGCAATAGCAGTTGGACCTGTTAGGTATTCATCCAATGCGCTTAGCTCAGCATTTGCCGATGCGCGTCTAGCCAACGAGTTCTTGAGAACTACGAATTCAATACCAGCTTCGCGCAAGGTTTTACGCAACTGTGTTACTTGAGCTACGTTTAAACCGCGGTAGTCTGCGATGATTGTAGAAGCACTAGCTTTAAACTTCTCAGTTACTTCAGCTACTGCTTGTTCTTTCTCTGCAAGAATTTTCGCGTTTGCCATAGTACACCTCACTTCTTTATACATTTATCTTTCAAGATCGCAAACAGTAGGAGCATCAGCATTCCTTATAAAATAAGAAATGCCTTCGTAGACGCTACGAAGGCATGATGTGTTCACTTTTTCCCTGATGTACAAAGAAATCGTTATCTATATCATAACACCTCGGTAGGAAATTAAGCCTTGCGGCACCTACTGTCTACGGTTTGCATATTCATTTTTGGGACCTTTGATAGAGTATCATGCCCAGCAACCTAAGTCAACTGGAAGCTTCTACTTATCTGAAGGTTGACAGGTTCACACGTACGCTTGGGCCCATAGTCGAAGATACAGCAATGTTCTTCAGGTAAACACCTTTAGCTGCTGCTGGTTTCGCTCTAAGAAGCGCATCAACCAATGCTTTGAAGTTTTCGTTCAACTTGTCTGCATCGAAGGATACTTTACCAAGTGGAGCATGAATTTGTCCTGCTTTGTCAAGACGGTATTCGATTTTACCAGCTTTGATCTCCTGAACAGCTTTGGTAACGTCGAAAGTAACTGTTCCTGCTTTAGGGTTCGGCATTAAACCTTTACCCCCGAGGATACGACCCAGTTTACCAACTTCGCTCATCATGTCTGGAGTAGCTACGCAAACGTCAAATTCGAACCAACCTTGTTGAATTTTGTTGATCATGTCAGCATCACCAACAAAATCTGCACCAGCTGCTTCAGCCTCTTTCGCTTTGTCGCCTTTAGCAAAAACGAGTACGCGTTTCGTTTTACCAGTACCGTGTGGAAGTACTACAACACCACGAACAGCCTGATCTTGTTTTCTTGGGTCAACACCCAGACGAACTGCAACATCTACAGTTTCATCGAATTTAGCAGGAGCTGTTTTCTTAACAAGCTCGATTGCTTCTGACGGATCATACAAGGTTTCAGCGTTTACAAGCTGAGATACCTCGCGGTATTTTTTACCGTGTTTAGGCATAATGATAATCCTCCTTAGTGGTATTAGCGGATAATCCTCCCACCGAGCGGCTGAAGAGTTCCCTCAAAGAAAACTCACTTCGCAAGCAGATGCTTAGCGGTTAACCGCATTCCTTGCGGAATTAATCTTCGATAGTGATTCCCATGCTGCGAGCAGTACCTTCGACCATACGCATTGCAGCCTCAACGGATGCAGCATTCAAGTCAGGCATTTTTTGTTCAGCGATTTCGCGAACTTTTGCACGTTTCACAGTTGCAACTTTCTTTTTGTTTGGTTCACCGGATCCTTTTTCGATACCAGCAACGACGCGAAGAAGAACTGCAGCCGGAGGCGTTTTAGTGATGAATGTAAAGGAGCGATCCTCGAATACTGTGATTTCAACCGGAATGATAAGACCAACTTGATCAGCAGTACGAGCATTAAACTCTTTACAGAAAGCCATGATGTTCACACCTGCTTGACCCAATGCTGGACCGATCGGTGGTGCTGGATTTGCTTTCGCAGCTTGAACTTGAAGCTTCACGATTTTAATAACCTTTTTTGCCATGATAGACACCTCCTTGCTTTTAGTATGGAATCTGGTGTGATCCCACTAACGAAGGTCTATCCCGAGGAATAGACCTGGCAGAAACCCTTGGTTGTCTTGTTTTATAGCTTTTCCACTTGGTCGAAATCGAGCTCAAGCGGGGTTTCTCTACCAAACATGTTGACATGCACCTTAAGTTTACCCTTGTCAGCCACAATTTCCTCAACAGATCCAACAAAGTTTGCGAAAGGTCCCACTTTGACGCGAACGGTTTCTTTGAGTTCGAAGTCGATAATCTCCTTCGGCTCTTCCATCCCCATATGCTTCAAAATAGATTCAACTTCCTCAGGTAATAATGCAGTCGGTTTAGAGCCGGATCCTGTAGAACCTACGAATCCAGTCACTCCTGGCGTATTACGCACTACGTACCAAGAGTCATCCGTTTGAATCATTTCGACGAGGACATACCCTGGATAAACTTTACGCATGACGACTTTTTTCTTGCCGTCTTTGTTCACCAGTTCTTCTTCCATAGGCACAAGCACACGGAAGATCTTGTCCGTCATTTCCATAGATTCTACACGTTTCTCTAGGTTGGCTTTCACTTTGTTCTCATACCCTGAATAGGTATGTACGACGTACCATCTTTTTTCCATGAATAAATTCACCTATAGTCCTGTTTATTTAAAAACAAGGCGCAGCAACTCAGAAATGCCTAGATCAAGCACAAAAAAATAAATAGCAACAAAAGCTACGGTACCAATAACGACAAGCGTATAGGTAGTCATCTCTTTGCGACTTGGCCACTTGACCTTTTTGAGTTCTGTCCAACTGTCGGTGAAGAAGGAAAAAGTGGATCCGAAGCTTTGTCTCATTCTAGCCAAGAACGCCACAAACTACACCTCCAAAGAACTACCTAGTCTCGCGATGAGCAGTATGTTCATTGCAAAATTTGCAATATTTCTTCAACTCAATACGGTCGGGATTGTTGCGCTTATTTTTAGTGGATGCATAGTTTCTTTGTTTGCAATTTGTGCACGCTAATGTGATGATGACCCGCATGATGTACACCTCCTACAGACACGTTCTAATTAAAGCCCTTCGAAGCGCGTCAAAAAGAAAGCGACTTTTAGGGCTACCTGAAATACTTTATCACAATCCGTGATAGAGTGTCAAGGCACAAGTCTCACAAAAGCGAGAGTATCAACAGTATAGACCCTCCAGTGAATTGTTAAACATGCGCATAAAGAAAAATACCCGCGCTGCATTAGCAGTACGGGCACTTTCTATAAGTCTCTGACTTCCAAATATCGTTCTAGCTTGCGTTTGACGCGCTGGAGAGCATTATCAATGGACTTCACATGTCGATCGAGATCAACCGCGATCTCTTGGTAGGATCTACCATCGAGATAGAGCATAAGTACTCTACGCTCCAAGTCACTTAATATTTCTCCCATTTTATCTTCAAGGCCCGTAAACTCTTCTTGATTAATCACGAGCTCCTCGGGATCTGTGACCCGAGAACCACTAATGACATCAAGCAAGGTACGATCAGAATCTTCATCATAGATAGGCTTGTCCAGTGACACGTAGGAATTAAGAGGAATGTGCTTCTGACGCGTTGCTGTCTTAATGGCCGTGATGATCTGTCGTGTGATGCACAGTTCAGCAAAGGCTTTGAATGAAGCAAGCTTGTCTCCTCGGAAGTCGCGAATAGATTTATATAAACCTATCATGCCTTCCTGCACAATGTCTTCTCGGTCTGCACCTATCAAAAAATAAGAACGTGCTTTGGCACGTACGAAATTCTTATATTTATTGATAAGGTATTCCAACGCTTCGCTACTGCCTTCACGGACTGCTTCGACGATGTCTTCATCTGGCTTGAGGTCATAATCATACATTCTCAGTTCTTTGAGGTCGACACTCACCAACAATCCCTCCGGCCTGCAGGACTACCCAGATTCACTATAAAAGTTTAGGTTAAGTATACATGATGAAATCTCACACCGTCAACGGGGAACCGCACCATTTCTAGCATTTGGAGGATTTCACTCTCCTCTGCGCCAACGCTCGAATTGCGCCTTGACTTCGCTGCTCAGCTTTCCTTCAAACGGATTCCGCTTCGATGACGTCTCTGGATGAATGCGCTCACGGACCTCTTTGCGATTTTGCTTGATCTTGACCAGCAGTTCGCCAGCAGGCAATCGAAGTGCTCCTTTGCCGAATATAACATGCTGTTCAATCATATCCGAGGTCGCCACATAGATTTGTTTCCGGCGGCCCATCAGATTCGTGACCAATCGTTCGATCCGTTCATCCGCCGTTTCCTTCTCTTTGGTATAGAGGACGATCAGCTTGCTCTGCACGTACTTCTTCCCTAGTCCAGGTACCATATACGCGTCAAAAACAAGGTAGACCTTCATACCTGAATAAGACTGATACTCAGCCAGCATATGAATCAGCTTATCGCGAGCGCCTTCCAGATCCGTATCTTTAAGTTTGCTCAGTTCAGGCCAAGCTCCGATGATATTGTAACCATCTACAATCAGAAACTCTTCCATAGCATTTAGCTCTGTTTACGCTGTCTAACCACTTCATACATCAATACACCCGCGGCAACAGAAGCATTCAAAGAATTCACATGTCCCGCCATTGGCAGCTTGACCAGGAAGTCACATTTCTCTTTAATTAGTCGACCGACACCCTTGCCTTCATTGCCAATAACTAGCGCAATCGGCATATTAAAATTCGCTTTGTACACATCCTGAGCAGCGGATACGTCCGTTCCAGCTACCCAAACTCCCTGCTCTTTCAACTTCTCGATGGTCTGCGCAATGTTCGTTACACGGGCAACAGGTACATACTCAACGGCACCCGCCGATGTTTTGGAAACGGTCGCGGTAAGTCCCACCGAACGCCTCTTGGGAATAATCACCCCATGAACCCCTGTGCAGTCAGCCGTACGTAAAATGGAACCTAGATTATGCGGATCTTCAATCTCATCCAAAATCAGGATAAACGGCTCTTGCCCTAGTTCATTAGCTTTGGCTAAAATATCCTCCACTTCCACATAGGCGTAAGCAGCTACTTGCGCTACGACACCTTGGTGCTGCAGCCCTTCCGCCATCTGGTCAAGCTTCCGCTTGTCCGTAAACTGGACCAGGATTCCTAAATTTTTGGCTTCTGCCACGATGGGACCTGCGAACTGCTTCTGCGCATTCTCCGCAATCCATATTTTATTAATCGTGCGGCCGGCACGGATAGCTTCCAATACGGAGTGCTTGCCACCAATATATTCTTGATCTTCTTCCATACTTGTTCCTCCTAGGCATTTACCTTTGTTCACAACACTGCTTATACCACCGTTATGTTTGTTTCTTGTAAGTTAACGCGAAGTCCATAATTTCTTTCAATCGTTCAAATGACTGCTTGTAGTATAAATATCCGATCAAGCACTCAAACGCGGTACTGTGCCGGTATTCCAGCACCTCCGCGTTCTTGGCTGTTGTTCCCGATTTGGCATTGCGCCCGCGCTTCACCATATCCACTTCCTCTTCCGTGAGCATCGGCATCAAAGCTTCAAGCAGCTTGGATTGCGCTTTCGCAGACACATAGCCTGTCGATGCTTTGTGCAAATGGTTAGGCCGATGATTAGTCCCGGATATGACATATTGCCGAATATAGACCTCATATACCGCATCCCCAATATAGGCTAAGACTAACGGATTGAGCAAATGCGGACTTTTGGATGGCGGGAAAATAAAAAGATTCGCATGGTCAGTTACGGTATCGGTCATTTGCGGCGCCACCGTATTCCTTGCGGTGTATCCTCCAAGTGTATCCCTTTCTCCGTTAACAGATCACGGATTTCATCAGCACGAGCCCAATTCTTGGACTTGCGAGCTTCTGTCCGATCTACAATAAGTTGCTCGATTTCTTCGTCCAGGAGCTCATCTGCTTGCTGCGAAAGAATGCCTAATGTCTGATCGAATGCTTGCAATTGATTGATGAAAAGCTGCAAGACAGCCGCGTGTACCCGCTCCTGCTGCAAATATAAATTAGCTTCAGCGACCAACTCAAATACAGCTGTAATCGCATCCGGTGTATTGAAATCATCATTCATTTTATCCACAAATTGCGTTGCTATCGCAGCTACACGATCCGTCAATTGCGGATCCACTTCACTGGAATCTGAGGCTGTAGCCAACCGATGTTTCAAATTATCGTAGGCATTCTGAATCCGTTCCAGCGCATTGGCAGCCTGCTTCAGACTTTCATCACTGAAATTCAGCGGATTGCGATAATGCGCAGACAGCATGAAGAAACGGAACACTTCCGGCTTAATTTGTTTAACCAAATCACGAATTAAAATACCGTTGCCAAGCGATTTGGACATTTTCTCATTGTCGATGTTCAAGAAAGCGTTGTGCATCCAGTAATTCGCCATCGGCTGGCCCGTTACCGCTTCTGTCTGGGCAATCTCGCACTCATGGTGCGGGAATGTCAAATCATGCCCGCCCCCGTGAATATCGATTGTTTCACCCAAATATTTGCGAACCATCGCCGAACATTCGATATGCCAGCCTGGACGGCCTTGCCCCCAAGGGCTATCCCAGTAAATCTCGCCTGGCTTCGCGGCTTTCCACAGGACAAAATCCTGCGGATTTTCTTTGCGGTCGTCCACCTCAATCCGAATACCGTATTGGAGTTCATCCAGATTTTGATTCGACAGCTTGCCGTAGTCGGCGAATTTGCTAGTGCGGTAGTAGACATCGCCGCGAGCTTCATACGCATAATCTTTCTCCACGAGAACAGCGATGAAATCAACGATTTCCTGAATGTTCTCCGTAACCCGCGGATTCATGCTGGCTTCGTGAACTCCAAGCGCAGCGATATCCTCAAGAAAAGCTTGGATGAACGTTTCTGCCAGCTCTGGAACCGTAACCGCCATTTCCTCGGCTTTGCGAATCATTTTATCATCCACATCGGTAAAGTTCGTAATGTAGTTCACTTCATACTGCTGCGACTCCAGATAGCGGCGTACGACATCAAAAAAGATAACCGGACGACCATTCCCGATATGAATATAGTTATAGACGGTAGGTCCGCAAACGTACATTTTCACTTTGCCTGGCTCTATGGGAATGAATTCTTCTTTCTTGCGTGTTAAGGTATTATACACTTTGAGCGTCATGTTCTCTCGCTTCTCCATTCTTTGACCGTTCTTGTTCAAGCTGTTTCTTGAGATCATTAATTTGCTGCTGCAATTCCTGAAATATATCAATAATCGGATCCGGCAAATTGCCGTGATCCAAACGATTCACGCGAACACCGTCCCGCTTAACAAGCTTAGCCGGCATCGTGACGACAGTGCTGTTGGAGGGAACCTCCTGAATGACAACCGCATTAGATCCAATGCGCGAATTCTCGCCCACGAGAAAAGATCCAAGTATTTTGGCCCCTGAGCCTACAACTACATTATTGCCAATTGTTGGGTGTCTCTTCCCTTTTTCTTTTCCTGTGCCACCAAGTGTAACGCCTTGGTAAAGGATGACATCGTCACCGATTTCACAGGTTTCTCCAATCACGACCCCCATGCCATGATCAATGAACAGTCTGCGGCCGATCGTCGCTCCCGGGTGAATCTCAATACCCGTCATGAAGCGACTCCACTGCGAAATCACCCGAGCAATGGTATACATCTTCCGTTTGTAGAACCAGTGGCCCACTCGATGCGCCCAAATCGCATGAAGCCCAGAATACGTAAACACAACTTCAAACCAGCTGCGTGCAGCCGGGTCGTTGTCGAATACGGCAGAAATATCAGATTTGACGGATGTCCACATGCTCTCACCTTCTCGCTTCTCAGTAGAAAAATATGCAAAAAAGCCCCCGCAGCCATATGGCTGCAGAGGCGTAGTTATCGCGGTTCCACTCTGCTTGGTGACTCGGAAGTCTCCCAACTTAGGTTCCCGTAACGTGGGTACTCCGGCTGCGCCTACTTTACTCGGGCGAGTATTCGGCGCGGCAGCTCCCAGGTGCATTTCCGGTTACAGGGATTGGATAACTCACAGCCGAAGCCGTTAGGCCTCGATTATCCTCTCTGATGAATCCCATAATAAACGTACTCTCCTGATCATCGCACTGTGTATTGAGTTAAGTATAGCGAAAAGAAACTCGCTTTACAATAAGTTCCTAAGCCGGGAAGCGACTTTTTCTTTACCAAGCAGATAAAGTGATACATTCAGGTCTGGGCCATGGACTTGTCCCGTTAATGCCGAACGAATGGACATGAACAGTTGTTTGCCCTTAAAGCCAGTATCCTTCTGTACCTGTTTCAACAAAGCAGGAATCGCCTCTACGGTGAAGGCTTCCGCTTGCTCAACTTGGGTCAAGAAGCTGGCCAGCACAACCGGAACATGCTCTTCTTTGAGAACAGCAGCCGCTTCTTCGTCGATGACGAGCTCATCTTTGAAGAAGATGCTCGATAGTTCGACGATCTCCGCCGCGTAGCGCATCCTGTCTTGGTTAAGGCCTACGAGTGCCGCAATCCAGTCCTGCGCCGCTTCATCCAGATCACCTTGGATATAGCCTGCTTTTTGCAAATGAGGCACGCTAAGCTCAACAACGCGCGAAAGCGGAGCCTTTTTCAAATAAGCATTGTTCATCCAATTCAATTTGTCCATATCAAACACAGCCGGACTCTTGGATACGCGATCCAGGTCAAACTGAGCAATCAATTCTTCCTTCGTGAAGATTTCTTCTTCACCGCCCGGAGACCAGCCAAGCAGCGCGATGAAATTAACGACCGCTTCCGGCAGGTAACCAAGTTCTCTGTATTGCTCAATAAACTGGATGATGGACTCATCCCGCTTGCTCATTTTTTTGCGATCGGGATTCAAAATCAATGCCAAATGGGCAAAATCAGGAATAGGAAGCCCTAAAGCTTCATACATCAAAATTTGTCGCGGTGTATTGGACAGATGCTCTTCACCGCGAATAACCAAATTGATTTTCATCAAGTGGTCGTCGACGATGACCGCGAAGTTATATGTCGGAATGCCGTCTGTGCGCGCAATAATGAAATCACCAATACCATTGGATTCAAATTCAACATGCTCCCGCACTTTGTCCTCGATTTCAATAATACGATCAGCTGGCACACGGAAACGGGTAGACGGCTTGCGTCCTTCCGCTTGGTGCGCAGCAACCTGCTCTGGCGTTAAGTGACGGCACTTTCCGGAGTATCCGCCCATCTCGCCGCTGGCTTCTTGCTCCGCCCGCTCCTGCTCCAAATCTGCTTCTGAACAATAGCAGTGGTACGCATGTCCGCTCTGCAGCAGTTGATCCAGATAGGTTTGATAGATATCCAATCGCTCCATCTGGCGGTAGGGACCATAAGGTCCTCCGATATCAACGCTCTCATCCCACTCCAAGCCAAGCCATCTGAGGCCATTCAATTGATCCTCGATGCCTGATTCCTTATGGCGGGTTTGATCCGTATCTTCGAAGCGGACAACAAAGGCTCCACCATGACGACGCGCCAATAAATAATCAAACAGTGCCGTACGAGCACCGCCAATATGTAAATGTCCAGTCGGACTTGGTGCATAACGCACACGTAACGGTTGATTCATGACTGTATCTCCTCTTATCCCCAATAATACCTGCTATTCTAGCACATCTCGAATTAAACAAACAACCGATTGCGCAGCAATACCTTCCCCGCGCCCCGTGAAACCAAGCTGTTCTGTCGTTGTCGCTTTCACATTCACTTGCTCCGGCGTTGTCTCCAGCGCTGCGGCAATAATTTCTACCATTTGCGGAATGTATGGCAGCATTTTCGGCTTCTGGGCAATGATCGTGGAATCGGCATTTCCCAAACGGTATCCTCGCTCTTTGGCCATCTGCCAAATTTCTTTCAGCAGCACCAGGCTGTCCGCGTCCTTAAACTCAGCTGCCGTATCCGGGAAATGCTTCCCGATATCGCCCAGCCCCAATGCGCCAAGAATCGCATCGCTAATAGCATGAAGCAGCACGTCGGCATCTGAATGACCCAGCAGTCCCTTTTCGTAAGGAATCGTGACGCCTCCAATAATGCACTTGCGGCCTTCAACCAATTGATGAACATCAAATCCTTGTCCTACGCGAATCATAGCTGTCCCTCTCCCCTAACATTGTTTAAAATCCATTCTGCCCATGGCAGATCTTCCGGTGTTGTGATCTTGATATTGTAGTAATCCCCTTCGACCACATGCACCGTCGTCCCGATTCGTTCGACCAGCATAGCGTCATCTGTCCCTATAAAGTTCTCTTGAAGAGCGCGTTCATGCGCTTCCTGCAGAACGGAAAGCCGAAAAGCTTGCGGCGTTTGGATCGCCCACAAGCTTCGTCTATCGGGTGTAGATTGAATTCGCTTTTCCGTATCTACCACTTTGATTGTATCTTTTACAGGTACAGCCAGAACGGCTGCATCTTGTTCTTGTGCCTTTTCCAGGCAATCGAACACATGTTCTTTTTTGACGAATGGCCGAACACCGTCATGAACGAGCACCCAATCGGTCCCCTGTTGTAAGGAGTCCAGCCCCCGTCTAACAGAATCTTGGCGCTCAGCGCCTCCTGATAGCACATGAGTCGTCTTCGACAGCCCATAGTCCTGTACATAGCTTCTACAGCGATCTATGTCGTGTTCCCCAACAACCAGAATGATTTCATGCACTTCCTGTATGTTTTGAAATAATTGCAAGGTATGTACCAGAATTGGCTTCTGTCCCAGTTGTAAGTATTGCTTACTTTCAGCCGTTCCCATGCGCGAGCCCTTGCCCGCTGCCACGATGATAACCCCTAGCTTCCCCATAAGTCCTCCAACTACGCGCTTTCGTCAGAAAGCTTTCTTCGTAAGCATAGGCCCAAGGCTAGACGACTCCGTCGTCCTTCTAGGACGAGCACGTTTGTCCAGGCTATGTTACATCTCCCTATCATACTGGTTTTATTGTGCTTTTTCCAATAGTTTAGGTTTGGCGAAGATCATCCGACCCGCAGACGTCTGCAGCACGCTGGTGACCATCACTTCAAGCGTCATCCCAATGAACTCACGTCCGCCTTCCACGACGATCATCGTGCCGTCATCCAGGTAAGCGACACCTTGTCCATGTTCCTTGCCGTCTTTAATGACTTGAACAATAATTTCTTCTCCCGGCAAAACAACAGGCTTCACAGCATTCGCTAAATCATTGATGTTCAGCACCGAAACACCCTGCAATTCACAGACTTTATTGAGATTAAAATCATTGGTTATCACTTTGCCTTGCAATACCTTGGCCAGACGAACAAGCTTGCTGTCGACTTCCGATATTTCTTCGAAATCCCCTTCATAGATAAGGACCTTGACTTCAAGTTCTTTTTGGATCTTGTTCAAAATGTCCAGACCGCGTCGTCCGCGATTCCGCTTGAGTAAATCCGACGAATCTGCAATGTGCTGCAGCTCTTCCAGAACAAATTCCGGGATTACCAAGGTTCCCTCGATAAATCCGGTCTTGCAAATATCAGCGATTCGCCCATCGATAATAACGCTCGTATCCAAAATCTTGTGTTCCTCATAAGGGCGATGTGTTTGCTTCTCCGGTCCGGTTGACCGGCTTCTCACCATCATCTGAACCAATTCTTCCCGCTTGCTATACCCGATTCTGAAGCCCATCACAGCTAATACAGCGGATACGATGAAAGGCAGGAAGGGACCAGCCCACTTCGCTTGATCGAGCACAGGGAACACCATGACAGAGATAAGCAGCCCAATGACTAACCCCAGCGTCCCAGAAAGCAGATCAGAAACCGGGATATCTACAACATTCTTCTCACCTTTTATCAAGAGCTTCATCCCTTGACCTGCCACCCACCCGGAAACAAAAAACATGACGACAGCGCACAAACTATTCATCCAAATCCCATTACCTGCTTCACTTATGAATCCTGTCGTTCGAAAAATGGTATCGCTCCACCCATAACCTAAACTACCACCCATGATGGCCAAAATGAACTGTACCCATTTCCTCATCATAGATTCACCCCCTACTTCAACATTGATAAAGCTTTATTACAATTATGTTCCAATTTCTCCAACGTTAATCACTTCTTCATATGGAAAATTGAAATATTAGAGGGCTTCCTTTATAATGAAATTGGAAGTTACCAACACACCAGAGGTGGATGGAATGAGCTCCTTGACTTTAAAGCAGTTTCAAGATCAAGTATCCGAATTGTTACTCCGTCACCGAAGTCTGCTTGACGTCTTATCCAAATTTCAACAGTCAGGCGCAGCCGCCAATCGTTCCGTGGTGAAATCCATAACCGAATGCGGATGTATACAGGTTCATGCGGCCAAGCAAGAGTATCATCCTGAGATGACTTTGAATGAAGCCAAGGATGTGCTCGGCACTCATGTGACTGGACACTTATGTGAACAATGCATCGAAGTTGTGAGCAATGAGCTGGGCAGGAACTTGTTCTATATGTCCGCACTAAGCAACATTCTTGACATTAATTTGGAGCAAGTCGTTGAGAACGAATCGAAGAAATGCACAACATTAGGACTTTTTAACATGTCATGAACAAACGAAAAAAAAGCATTTATCTTCTTTCTGATTACATCAGAAGAAAATAAATGCTTTTTATTTTCGTACTAAGACCTAGACATCCGATTTAACGGACTTCGAATCGTCTCTGCCGCGTGTTTTGTTCTTTCTGCGCAGACGGATGAAGAATCCATCAACGTTTTTTTTTAAGCCGTAAAGCGCGTACCCCAATAAAGGTACGAAAATCATTTTGGAAATGGACTCTGGCCATTTGATTGCAATAAGAACAGCTACGGCAACAATAATCGGCGTAATCCAAATTGCTGCTTTGGGAATGCCAGCTTTCTTGAAATTCGGGTATTTGACTGTACTTACCATCAAGTAAGACAACATAATTGTGCTTACCAAAAGAACATACACATTAATCTCATTCACGAACAGAGCTAATGTACAAAGAACGCCGCCAGCTGCCGGGATTGGAAGACCGATGAAGTAGCCTGGTGTACCCGCAACAACATTGAACCGAGCAAGACGAAGAGCACCGCAAATCGGGAAAATCGCTGTGACGATCCAAGCAAACGCTGGACTAATCACGCTAGGATCATTGAAAGCAACAACGTACATGATGAAGGCAGGAGCTACACCGAAAGAAATGACATCCGACAAGGAATCCAATTCTTTACCAAATTCACTTTGGGCATTTAACGCTCTTGCGACACGTCCATCCAGACCATCCAGCAACATAGCGACAATGACGAGCACAGCTGCAATCCCGTGTTCACCGCTAAAAGCCAGAATAATTGAAAGAACACCTAGGAATAAGTTCCCTACTGTAAAAAGACTGGGAATCGATTTCGTTAACATATGTTTTTGTCCACCTCTGAATTTACTATACCCTAATCTCGACTTAATAAAACCTTATCGACTGAATGACTTCACAAAATCTCAACATTGATACTTACTGATTGTATCCACTTTAAATATGTCTGTCAATGAACACTTGTTCCTGAATTCTCTTGAGCCCTTCTTTAATGGCACGAGCTCTCACTTCCCCGATTCCGTCAACTTCATCCAGTTCTTCAATTGTCGCCATCATCATATGTGGCAGGTATCCGAACTTCTCCACCAGATTAGCAATAATGATGGAAGGAAGTCGCGGAATTTTCCCAAGAACACGGAACCCTCGAGGTGAAACCGGTTCTTCGACGATGGAATTCGTATGCGGATAACCAAGTAAGCGAATGATTTGGTGCGGTTCTAACAGTTCATCTGACGATAACCGCTTCAAACCTGCTTGCATTTCCTTGACTCGGTCTTCGGATAATTCCCTTACATAATCTTTTACGAGCAAACGCGCTTCAAGTTCCGCATTCCCCACAAGTTCTTCCAATTGCATACTGATGAGGCGTCCTTCATTCCCCAATTCATTAATATATCGATTGATCTCCGCTTTAATGCGTAAAACCATCTCGAAACGTGCAATCACATTGGTAACATCATGGAGTGTAACTAATTCCTCAAACTCAGACGCGCTCAGATTCGTCAGCGATTGATCAAGCACCACTTTATAACGTTCCAAGGTCTGAATCGCTTGGTTCGCTTTGGTCAAAATAACACCGATATCTTTGAGCGCATAGCGTAAATTGCCTTGATATAAGGTGATGACATTTCGCCGCTGTGAAATTGAGACCACTAATTTGTTCGTTTGCTTCGCAACTCGTTCCGCTGTGCGATGGCGAATTCCCGTCTCTGAAGAGGAGATCGAGGAGTCCGGGATTAGTTGTGTGTTTGCATAAAGAATTCGCTTGATATCTTCACTTAGAATAATCGCGCCATCCATCTTGGCAAGCTCATATAAGTAGTTAGGTGAGAAATCGCAATCGATCGAAAAACCGCCATCTACGATTTCTCGCACTTCTGCGCTATAGCCAACTACAAGAAGTCCACCCGTTTTGGCGCGTAGGACATTCTCCAAACCATCGCGGAACGGAGTACCAGGCGCTACCATTTGCAGCAATTGGCTCATGACGTCTCGCTTTATCTCTTCTTTACTCATCATTTTCCTCCTGAAGGCTTGCAGGTTGAATGACCACAAGAGTCTCTACATATATCATACATGTCACATTCGAAATTCATGCTGTTTTGATTCAACCTAAGCATCCTTAATCCCGATCGGACTAAGAATAGAGTTCAGTTGCTAAATCCTTACAACTAAGTATAACGGAAAATGCTTTCCTTTAAAAGAAGTTGTATATAATTGATAAACTGTTAAGTATATAACTATATCCTATTTCATGCTAATTATCTTCCTCATCCCAGGGTGCTCTCTGCTCTTTGCCTTGGTTGGATGAACCAAATACAGAGTGTATGACCTGACTCAAGGTTTTGCATGGGACTACTTTTATTGTAGAAAATGAAGTTGTGCTTTTTAAACCATTAAGCGCAACATAGACTCGTTTGAAACCCATTCTTTCAAGTTCTCTGATTCTTAGTTCCAATGTAGGTACTTTCTTTAATTCACCCGTTAATCCAATATCTGCGATAAAAACAGTATCATTAGGAATACCTTGGTTCTTGCAGGAAGAGACAATACTCATTATCGCGGCTAAGTTTGAGGACTGTTCCTTTAAGCGAATGCCACCCGTTGTTTTCACAACCACATTCTTATCATGTAAAGGTATATTAGCTCTTTGTTCCATGATGCTGATAAGTGTGTTTACATGGTCCTTTTTTAAACATTCAGCAATCCGGCTTGGGTATGGCATGAACGTCGTTGATACTAAACTTTCTATCTCCAAAATAATCGGTCTTGTGCCTTCTTTAACGACTGTTAATGCGCTCCCACTCACAACATCATTTTCGTCTCTTTGCGTCATGAAGAACTCTGAGGGGTTATCAATAGGTGTCAATCCTTGCTCTCCCATGGTGAAAAATCCAAGTTCTCCTGTGCTGGCGTAGCGGTTTTTAGTGGAGAATAGCTGTTTCAGCTCCTCACCTTCTTCTCCTTCCAGAACAAGAACGGCATCCACCAAATGTTCTAATGCTCTTAAACCAGCTAATTCGTTATCTTTCGTCATCTGTCCAACCATAATAATAGCTCTTGGTCTTTGCGCATCTTTGGCAACCTTGAGGAGCGTATTGGCGCATTCCATCGTTTGCGTAGGGGACCCGGGTCTTTGTGGATATTCTTCCAATAAAAAAGTTTGAATACTATCAATAATAATCAAATCCGGGTCTACCTGGTCAATACAACCCAAGACATTATTCAAGCTATTATCCGAATAAACCCAGACGTTTTTATGAATATTTTGCAGGACTCGCTCAGCTCTTCTCTTGATCTGGCTGTCACTTTCTTCCCCAGAAGCGTACAACACTTTCAACCCTTGCTTCGCCACATCATCCGATATTTGCAACAAAAGCGTAGATTTCCCCGCACCTGGAACAGCCGTGATAATCGTAACAGAATCCTTAACGATCCCTCCACCCATTACGCGATTAAATTCATTGTATTTAGTAACAATTCTATCACTGTTCTGAGACACGGTATCGGTAAGACGGTTAATGACAACATTCTTTTTTTTCGTTACGCCCTTTTGGCCACCACTAGGAGCGTTGATAACATCTTCTTCTTCGAGCGTATTCCACTCCCGACAACTGCTGCACGAACCTTGCCATTTGGGATGCTCTTGACCGCAACTGGTACACTTGTATGTGGTTTTCTTTTTCATATGTAAGAATCACTTCTCCAATTAATCAATTATTTTCAAACTTCCTTTTCCAAATAAAGTTTACTATGATTATGAAGCCCCTGAAAGAGCTAAAGCAAATAAAAAGCATTTTGCCGCATCCACGCTGGATGATGCAAAATGCTTTTTTGCTTTTCATTTATTTGGCAACTACGCCTTCGCTCTTCAAGACGACAAGTTCGCCTTCGTTTTCATCGATTGTCAAGGAGTCGCCTTTGGATATATTTCCTCTAAGCAGTTCCTCGGACAAGCGATCTTCAATATGCTTCTGAATGGCTCTACGCAGCGGTCTTGCCCCATACGTAGGATCAAAGCCTTCTTTGGCCAAGAACATTTTCGCTTTATCTGTCAACAAGAAGTCAACTTCTTGCTCTTTAAGACGTTTGCGAAGATCTTCTGCCATTAAGCTAACGATTTGTGCGATATGCGTTTCATCCAAGGAATGGAACACAATCGTTTCATCAATCCGGTTAAGGAATTCGGGACGGAAGCTTTTCTTAAGCTCGCCCATCACTTTGTCTTTCATATTCGTATAGTCTCTGCCGGCATCAACCGCAGCCGTAAAGCCCAGTGACGAATTCTTCTTGATCACATCGGCACCCACATTGGATGTCATGATGATCAATGTATTGCGGAAATCAACCGTGCGTCCTTTGGAGTCTGTTAAACGTCCGTCTTCCAAAACTTGAAGGAGGATGTTGAACACTTCCGGATGCGCTTTTTCGATTTCATCGAGCAGTACGACGGAGTACGGCTTACGACGAACCTTCTCGGTAAGCTGGCCGCCTTCTTCATAACCCACATAGCCTGGAGGCGCCCCAACGAGTCGGGATGTCGAATGCTTCTCCATGTACTCGGACATATCGATACGTACTACGGCATTGTCGTCACCGAATAAAGATTCCGCTAACGCGCGCGCCAATTCTGTTTTACCTACACCCGTTGGTCCAAGGAAAATGAAGGAGCCCATCGGACGCTTCGGATCCTTAAGTCCTGCTCTCGCGCGGCGGATAGCGCGGCTAACCGATTTCACAGCTTCTTCTTGACCAATGACACGTTCATGAAGAATCTCTTCCATCTTGAGCAGTCGCTCGGTTTCTTCTTCCGCCAGCTTGCTGACCGGAATTCCAGTCCAGCTCGCTACGATTTGGGCAATGTCATCCGGCGTAACTTCCGTATCCAAACGACCTTGTTTCTCTTTCCATTCGTTCTTCGTCGTATCCAACTCTTCACGAAGCTTTTGCTCTGTATCGCGAAGACCGGCCGCTTTCTCGAACTCTTGGCTTTGAACCGCCGCGTCTTTCTCTTTGCGGATATCTTCCAGCTTATTCTCAAGCTGTTTCAAGGATGGCGGTACCGTGTAAGAGCGAAGCCTAACTTTGGAGCTGGCCTCATCAATTAAATCGATCGCTTTATCAGGCAGGAAGCGGTCTGTAATGTAACGATCCGAAAGTTTAACAGCTTCTTGAATAGCAGCATCAGTGATTTTCACACGGTGATGCGCCTCATACCGATCACGCAATCCATAAAGAATTTGTATCGCTTCATCCGGCGATGGTTGATCAACCGTAATCGGTTGGAAACGGCGTTCAAGCGCAGCGTCTTTTTCAATATATTTACGATATTCATCTAACGTTGTCGCACCAATACACTGCAGCTCACCTCGTGCAAGAGCCGGTTTGAGGATGTTGGAAGCATCAATAGCTCCTTCAGCCCCACCAGCGCCGATCAAGGTATGAAGCTCATCAATGAACAGTACGATGTTACCCGCTTGGCGAATTTCGTCCATGATCTTCTTGAGGCGATCTTCAAACTCACCACGATATTTGGTCCCTGCCACAACAGAGCCCATATCGAGGGTCATGACTCTTTTATCCTTCAAAGTCTCCGGAATTTCGTTGTTAATAATCTTTTGCGCCAAGCCTTCAGCAATCGCTGTTTTACCAACACCCGGCTCGCCAATTAGCACAGGATTGTTCTTGGTTCTACGGCTAAGCACTTGAATAACACGCTCAATTTCTTTGCTTCGGCCAATCACAGGGTCCAAATGTCCCTCTTTGGCATAAGCAGTCAGATCTCTCGCTAACCCATCCAAGGTAGGTGTATTCACATTCTGGTTGCTGCCGTGGCTTGGTGATACAGTCTCACTGCTGCCCAGTAGTTGAAGCACTTGTTGACGCGCTTTGTTCAAAGACACACCCAAGTTATTCAGCACGCGTGCCGCAACCCCTTCGCCTTCGCGAATAAGTCCAAGTAAAATATGTTCAGTCCCCACATAAGTGTGACCTAGTTTTCTAGCTTCATCCATCGAAAGTTCGATGACTTTTTTCGCTCTAGGCGTATACGCAATATTGGTAGGCTGTTCTTGTCCTCTGCCAATCAGAGATTCGACTTCGTCTTGAATTTTCTCAAGTCCGAGGCCCAGAGCAACGAGTGCTTTAGCAGCAATGCCTTCCCCTTCGCGAATAAGACCAAGTAAAATGTGCTCAGTGCCGATATTATTATGCCCTAAGCGAACTGCTTCCTCTTGTGCCAAAGAAAGAACCTTCTGCGCACGTTCTGTAAATCTGCCAAACATCATAGAGAACACCTCCAAAAGTAGTATATCTATGGAAAACCTAAAGGATGAATCTAATGCTCATTAAATTCTGCCGAACCTTTCACGGATCAGCTCTGCCCGGCGTATATCACGCTCTTCGGCATTTAACTTCTCACCTGCATACTGCTGAAGAAACCCAGGTTGCGTCATCACCAGCAGCTCATTGAGCACATGGGATGAAACATTGTTAATGATCCCAAGGTCAATCCCCAATCTTACATCGGACAAACGCTGCGCAGCTTCCTTAGAGTCCATGATCCCTGCATAGGACAAAATGCCGAGAGAACGGTTCACACGGTCTATTATCCGCATTCTCGATTCTTGAATCAGCTTATGTCTGGCCGCACGTTCATGCTCAATAATTTGTCTAGCCACGCTGTGTAAATTATCAATAATCTCTTCTTCGGATTGCCCTAGCGTAATCTGATTCGATATTTGGAACAGATTACCTAAAGCTTCGCTGCCTTCCCCATATAATCCTCTAACTGTCAACCCAACCTGGGTAACTGCTGATAAAATCCGATTAATTTGTTGGCTGAGCACCAAAGCAGGCAGATGCATCATGACCGAAGCGCGAATTCCGGTCCCTACATTCGTGGGACAGCTTGTTAGGTAGCCACGCTTTTCATCATATCCATAATCCATTTGCGTTTCAAAAATATCATCGATTTGATTCGCCAAATCCCACACTTCTTTAATCTGAAAGCCGGGACATAAACATTGTATGCGAAGATGATCCTCTTCGTTGATCATAATACTGATGGATTCATTTTCGCTTAAAATAACGGCGCCATTTCTGGATTCGTTAGCTAAATTCGGGCTAATTAAGTGCTTCTCCACAAGAACCATTCGTTCAAGCTCATTGAGCTCTGAAAGCGGGATCAGCGAGAAATGACTAATCGTTTCCAGCTCCTCATTCTCTAGAACTCCTGACAATTGAACAAGTACTTCCTGTGATTGTTGATTGGTAGCTAACATGGGATAGGGATAATCTCTAAGGTTGCGTGCAATCCGGATCCGACTGCTAATGACGATATCCGACTCAGGACCTTCACCCTTCATCCATTCGCTCAATGCATCTCCTGTAAACCGTTGTAGTGTCACTGGATTCACACCTTCCTTACAAAATCACATACCCGCAATTTTCTTCTCGATCTCACGAATTTGATCACGAATCTTAGCTGCTTCTTCGAACTCTTCTGCCTCAATACAAGCCATCATATCCTTCTTGAGGGTATCGACTTCACGCTTGCATTGAATGATTCCACCGCTCCGCTTAGGTACTTTTCCTACGTGAACGATGTTGCCGTGAACCCTTTTGAAAAGAGGGTCCAGCTTCTCAGAAAAGCTTTGATAGCACGATCCGCAACCAAACCGACCTAATTTACTAAACTGCGAATACGTAAGGCCACAGTTCTCACAACGGATGGCTTGTGACTTCGCCGCGGACAGGGATGAAGGTTCAAAATCGAGCAAGCCGGATAGCAAATTATGAATCGAAAATCCATTCGACGTCCCCGGTATCATCTCGCCCTTCTCCCGAGCGCAATTCTCACAAATGTGGAACTCGTTCTTGTCTCCATTTATAATCTTCGTAAAATGAAGAGTCGCCGGTCGTTTACCGCATTCCTGACAAACCATTTCTTATGCCTCCTCATCTGCTAAGCAAGGATATCAGCATTGCTTTAAGAATCTTAGCCCGAATTTCATCGCGCAGCGGGAGCTTGAAGGTCAACACATCTCTGGATATCGCTGCCCGAATCAGGTTAGCTTCTCGGGTTGAAATATAGTGACCCTCCTGCAGCTGGTATATAAGTCCTTCTGAGGTGACTTGATCTATGTGTGTGTGAATCGTGCGAAAAATGTGGTCCAAAATAGACCCATGACTTTTGAGCTCGATCTTCTGAATACGAATGTATCCGCCACCGCCACGCTTGCTCTCCACAATGTATCCCTTTTCCAAGGTAAACCGTGTACTAATAACATAGTTGATTTGGGATGGTACGCATTGGAATTGATCAGCCAAGTCGTTGCGTTGAATCTCAATAGCCCCTTCGGAACTTTGCTGCAGGACATGTTTCAAATACTGCTCAATGATTTCTGATACGTTACGCATCAATTCATCCTCCAGACTGCTAGAAGTAAATTGACTTTGATTGACTTTGACTTTCTTTGACCTTAACTAGATTATAATCATTTCCTTTCTTTTTGACAAGTGCTGCTTCTAACATTGTGTTGTAAACACCAAGCCTACTCACAGTATTTACAAAAATACCCCTACTTAACGTAGGGGCGTGTACCAATTAATTCTTTTTTTGAATTTGCTGTGCTCGCGATAAATAGGAAAGTTATAGATGAACGGACAATAAGCTCTCTCAAAGGTGTGAGGATAGTGGTCACACTAGAAGTAACAGAAAAAACCTTACGAGGATTTCTCCTTGTAAGGTTTCTTAGCTGCTTGGCAACGTTCTACTCTCCCAGAACCCTGCGGTTCAAGTACCATCGACGCTGGAGGGCTTAACGGTCGTGTTCGAGATGGGAACGCGTGGGTCCCCTCCGCCATCATCACCAAACAGTCAAAGCGTGATTTGCGCCTTGAAAACTAGATACGAAACGTGCGTAAAGATAGATGTTCTTAGGATTTCTGGGTCCCAATCAAGTATTCGGAATCAGCTACAAAGCTTATCTTCACTTGCTTGGGATTAGGTTAAGCCCTCGACCGATTAGTATTCGTCAGCTGCATACGTTGCCGCACTTCCACCTCGAACCTATCAACCTCGTCGTCTACAAGGGGTCTTACATACTGGGAAATCTCATCTTGAGGGGGGCTTCGCGCTTAGATGCTTTCAGCGCTTATCCCCTCCGTACATAGCTACCCAGCTATGCCTCTGGCGAGACAACTGGTACACCAGCGGTACGTCCATCCCGGTCCTCTCGTACTAAGGACAGCTCCTCTCAAATTTCCTACGCCCGCGACAGATAGGGACCGAACTGTCTCACGACGTTCTGAACCCAGCTCGCGTACCGCTTTAATGGGCGAACAGCCCAACCCTTGGGACCTACTTCAGCCCCAGGATGCGATGAGCCGACATCGAGGTGCCAAACCTCCCCGTCGATGTGGACTCTTGGGGGAGATAAGCCTGTTATCCCCAGGGTAGCTTTTATCCGTTGAGCGATGGCCCTTCCATTCGGTACCACCGGATCACTAAGTCCGACTTTCGTCCCTGCTCGACTTGTAGGTCTCGCAGTCAAGCTCCCTTATGCCTTTGCACTCTGCGAATGATTTCCAACCATTCTGAGGGAACCTTTAAACGCCTCCGTTACATTTTAGGAGGCGACCGCCCCAGTCAAACTGCCCACCTGACACTGTCCCCATACCGGATCACGGTACCAGGTTAGAACTCCGATACGATCAGGGTGGTATCCCAACGGCGCCTCCACCCAAGCTGGCGCTCAGGCTTCAAAGGCTCCCACCTATCCTGTACAGATCGTACCAAAGTCCAATATCAAGCTGCAGTAAAGCTCCATGGGGTCTTTCCGTCTTGTCGCGGGTAACCTGCATCTTCACAGGTATTAAAATTTCACCGGATCTCTCGTTGAGACAGCGCCCAAGTCGTTACGCCATTCGTGCGGGTCAGAATTTACCTGACAAGGAATTTCGCTACCTTAGGACCGTTATAGTTACGGCCGCCGTTTACTGGGGCTTCAATTCATAGCTTCGGGTTGCCCCTAACCACTCCTCTTAACCTTCCAGCACCGGGCAGGCGTCAGCCCGTATACTTCGCCTTGCGGCTTCGCACAGACCTGTGTTTTTGCTAAACAGTCGCTTGGGCCTTTTCACTGCGGCCCCCTCGGGCTATTCACCCTACCGAGGCACCCCTTCTCCCGAAGTTACGGGGTCATTTTGCCGAGTTCCTTAACGAGAGTTCTTCCGCGCGCCTTAGAATTCTCTTCTCACCCACCTGTGTCGGTTTGCGGTACGGGCACCTTCGCCTGGCTAGAAGCTTTTCTTGGCAGTGTGAAATCATGACCTTCGGTACTTAAAGTTTCCCTCCCCATCACAGCCCAGCCTTACGATGTGCGGATTTGCCTACACATCAGCCTCACTGCTTGGACAGACATCCATCAGTCTGCGTCACTATCCTTCTGCGTCACTCCATTGCTCATAACGGCTACGGTGGTACAGGAATTTCCACCTGTTGTCCATCGACTACGCCTTTCGGCCTCGCCTTAGGTCCCGACTTACCCTGAGCGGACGAGCCTTCCTCAGGAACCCTTAGGTTTTCGGCGGATCAGATTCTCACTGATCTTTTCGTTACTTATACCGGCATTCTCACTTGTATGCGCTCCACCTGTCCTTACGGTCAGAATTCAACGTACATACAACGCTCCCCTACCCATGCACAAAGTGCAAGCCATAGCTTCGGTGGCGTGTTTAGCCCCGTTACATTTTCGGCGCAGAGTCACTCGACCAGTGAGCTATTACGCACTCTTTCAATGGTGGCTGCTTCTAAGCCAACATCCTGGTTGTCTGTGCAACTCCACATCCTTTCCCACTTAACACACACTTGGGGACCTTAGCTGATGGTCTGGGCTGTTTCCCTTTTGACAATGGATCTTAGCACTCACTGTCTGACTCCCGGAATAAAGTTTGTGGCATTCAGAGTTTGACTGGACTTGGTAACCCTTGGCGGGCCCCGCACCCAATCAGTGCTTTACCTCCACAACTCATCTTCCGAGGCTAGCCCTAAAGCTATTTCGGGGAGAACCAGCTATCTCCGAGTTCGATTGGAATTTCTCCGCTACCCCCACCTCATCCCCGCATTTTTCAACATGCGTGGGTTCGGGCCTCCAGTGAGTGTTACCTCACCTTCACCCTGGACAGGGGTAGATCACACGGTTTCGGGTCTACGTCCACGTACTAAAGCGCCCTATTCAGACTCGCTTTCGCTGCGGCTCCGTCTCTTCGACTTAACCTCGCACGGGAACGTAACTCGCCGGTTCATTCTACAAAAGGCACGCCATCACCCATAAAGAGGGCTCTGACTTTTTGTAAGCACACGGTTTCAGGTTCTTTTTCACTCCGCTTCCGCGGTGCTTTTCACCTTTCCCTCACGGTACTGCTTCACTATCGGTCACTAGGGAGTATTTAGCCTTGGCAGATGGTCCTGCCGGATTCCGACGGGGTTTCACGTGACCCGCCGTACTCAGGATACCTCTAGGGATTTCGTTCGATTTGGGCTACAGGGCTTTTACCTTCTATGCCGGACCTTTCCAGATCACTTCGCCTATCGAACTAACCCCACAACGAGGTCCTACAACCCCAAGGAGCAAGCTCCTTGGTTTGGGCTATTCCGCTTTCGCTCGCCGCTACTGACGGAATCACTATTGTTTTCTTTTCCTCCAGGTACTTAGATGTTTCAGTTCCCTGGGTATGCCTCTACAGCAGCTATGTATTCACTACTGAGTAACTGCGCATTACCACAGCTGGGTTCCCCCATTCGGACATCCCCGGATCAAAGCCTGCTTACGGCTCCCCGAGGCATTTCGTCGTTCGCCACGTCCTTCTTCGGCTCCTAGTGCCTAGGCATCCTCCGTGTGCTCTTTCTAGCTTAACCTAGAAAAAACTTTAAAGATTTTTGTGCAACCCGAAGGTTAACACAACCTAAGTTCTTACTTTACGTTTCATTTCGTTATCTAGTTTTCAAGGAACAATGTTGTAGCAATGTGAGTCAATTATCCTTGCCCTATGTCAGCGGCGAAAGTTATCTTATCACATCTTCTTGCTGCATTTCAAGTCGAAATTTCTTGGAAATTCCTGTCTTAAAATGTGTTTTGGTGGAGCCAAGCGGGATCGAACCGCTGACCTCCTGCTTGCAAGGCAGGCGCTCTCCCAGCTGAGCTATGGCCCCATACGATTATGAAAATAATTGGTTGGCCCTAGTGGACTCGAACCACCGACCTCACCCTTATCAGGGGTGCGCTCTAACCAGCTGAGCTAAGGGCCAATATATGTTTG